>NZ_CP008852.1:0-302500 GCF_000725345.1 Pelosinus sp. UFO1 | reverse complement strand
ACAAAAATAGGGGGATTGTCTACAATCCTTTGTTACTAATATACACATTTATTATTATAAAATTATTTAGTATTTAAGAATTTCATAAAAAAAATTAATATAAATTAAACTTTATATAAGAAAAGACTTGGCTTGTGCCAAGTCCTCGGACGCAGGCAGAAGCCTTAGTCGTTCTTACTTGGAATCAAGAAAGTGCTATACTTTCTGATTCCGTAACAAAAGACTCAACTTGCAGTAGTGTTCTGCTTATTGAGTCTTTTGTCCAATAAAGTTTTCAATTCAATTCTAAGGAAACCAACCTCAATGGGCCTGATCCAAAGCTTTGTGCCCTGCTTCAGTAAACTGTTTATAGGAAAGAGTTGCCCCAGATACAGAGTCGACCTTATCAAGATTTTGTGTTTCTATCAGCCTAGGACCATAACTCATGGCTCCTTTTAATCCTTGCTGGGCCTTCTTGTAGAATTCAGGGTTTTCTATTTTACCGTTTGTTTTGCCATAATCAGCATCCTTGACTTTACCGTCTTTCTGAATCCCCTTATAATCGGCCTGAGTGATCTTACCTTCTTTAATCGTCAGCGTAATCTCACCAATTGCTCCCCGTTCATCAGGACTGCTTTTTGCCGTATACGTCCCATCCTTATAGGCTCCAGTATGAGCGCTGGCATGATTGGTATGGCCCGAATGATCTTCGGCAGTTTTTTGACCACAGCCAGTTAAGAGAATTGACATTATAGCACCTGTTACCATAACCAACAACCATTTTCTCATGAGACTTCCTCCTCCCTGCAGACGATCCTACGATCCATTCGATCTGCTATACGGCCGTGCTCTAAGACAATGCATCGTTCAGCGAGTTCAGCAACTCTTGGGTCATGGGTAACCATAATAATGGTATGTCCTTCGCGATGAAGCTGCTGGAAAAATTCTAAAACAATTTTCGCATTGGTTTCATCCAGGTTGCCTGTTGGCTCATCAGCCAAGATTAGCATGGGATAATTGATTAAAGCACGGGCGATACACACACGCTGCTGCTCACCACCAGAAAGCTGACTGGGCAAATGACGCGCTCTCTCCTTAAGACCCACCCGTTCTAAAGCTTCTAATGCTTCCTGTTCATCCGGCATACTGTGATAATACTGTGCTACCATAATATTTTCTACTGCCGTTAAATAAGGAATAAGATGAAATTGCTGGAATACCAGCCCAATCTTTTCTCTTCTGAGCATTGTCAGGTTTCCCGCTGTAACATCTGAAAAATCAATTCCATCCAATACAATGGAGCCACTAGAAGCTTTATCCATACAACCAATGATATTCATCAGGGTTGTCTTACCAGATCCAGACGGCCCCATTAGAGCCAGCCACTCTCCCTGCTGTACAGTTAAGTCAATCTCTTGAAGAGCCTTCACATTTCCGTAAATCATCGATACATTTTGTAATTCTAATAAACTCATATTGATTAACCTCCTTCACTCACCCCGCAGCACAATCGCCGGTTCAACATCTGTTGCAATTTTCACTGGTATCAGGCAGGCTAAGCCAGTCACTACGATTGATACAACCAAGGCTAATAGTGCAATTAAGGGCTGAAATGATATAATCCTGCCAAAAACATTAACACTTACCGCTTGTGCAAAAAAGAAGCCTAGAATGGTTCCCATTAGACCGCCTAAAGCCCCTAATGCCAAACCTTCACCTAAAAATTCTAAAATGATACTGCGATTTTCCGCACCTAACGCTTTTTTCAAGCCAATCTCTTTACGCCGTTCCGTAACTACGGCCATCATAGTGGTAGCCACACAAATCAACGTAAGCAACAGCACTACAATCGTAACCAAATATACCAAAGCCTGCAGTTTCCCTAGCACGGTCTGCTCTGATTGCGTCACTTGCTTGACTAAACGCGGTGCTACGCCAGGTACTTGCTGACCAATCTTCTGTGTCAAGGCTGTTAGTTCTGCCTCGTTAGCGGTAATGCTTACTTGTGCAATACTAACCACACCTTCCTTATGCAGCATCTGCTGCAATAAAGAAAGATCAAGAAAAACGAACTCTTCTTCCGGTCCGCCTGTCCGAACAATACCGGCTACCTTCACCTTTTTCTCAGTATCATTACCAGCTACTGTTAAAGTCACCTGCTGTCCTGGTTCAATTTTTAACCTTTCGGCAATATCAGCACCAATGACAATATCTTCCGACTGATCCTCTGGCCAGTTACCGCGAATCTGCCAGTAAGGGCTCACTTTCTTTACAGATTGAAAGCGTGTGCCTGCAACCTGTAATGGCTGCTCATTTACTTTAACACGATCATACAGGTATGGTGCAATGCCGATTAATTTATCTGCCTGCAACAGGCTGGTAGCATTGGAAACCAAGCTCTCCGATATAATCTGCTGATCACCAGCAGGTGTTAACAGTAAATTGGCACCATAGGAACGAAATTCTCTACCCATTTGTCTAGGAACATCATAATAAATAGTAACAAGTCCCGACACAACGGTCGCACCAATCGCTACAGCCATTAAGGCAATCAACATGCGGGACCGACGACGAAGCAGGGCATGCCAGATCATCTTAGTGTACATCGAATATTTTGTCATCTTTTTATCACCTGCCATGAAGTACTGCTGCCGGACGCAGCGATAAAAGCATTCGTATAGCCGGAAGACTACCGACCAAAGTAATTAAAATTACGGATAAAATAACCCATGGAATAACCATCATATTAATCGCCACAGCTGAACCAAAAACATTTTGACCAATAATCTGGGCAAAGCCTAAGCCTAAAAAGTAACCTGCTACACCACCAGCCAGACCGGTCAAGGTAATTTCAGTAAGGGTTAGTAATAATACATCTCCATCGGTTGCTCCTAATGCCTTGAGCAAACCAAATTCACGGCTTCGTTCCATCATATTAGCTGTTAGCAGGTTAGAAATTCCTAAAGCAGATCCTGCTAAGCTAAGCACCGTAATCAAAAGCATGAGTAACTGGGTTTTTTGCAAAATTGTTCCCTCTGATTCAGCAACTTGCCGAACTGGTTTTGCCCGAGAACCACTCACAGCTTCTTCAATCTGGTAAGCAATGGAACTTACATAAGCGGTACAATACCATGTTTCCCAATCTTTTAATGAAAGACTTTGTGGGTCATGTGCCGCTTTACGCGCCAAATCATTCTCAGGTGTTGTAATCGCACTTACTTCTATTTTACCGACCTTTCCCTCTAGATTCAGAGCTTTTTGCAGGAAAGGTAGCGTTACAAAAATTTGCTCATCTTCAGGACCACCACTATTAAAAAGGCCTTGTACCGTTACTTTTTCTCGTCGACTATCTCCAGGTAAGACCAATTCCACGGTATCACCAGTATGGATACCTAATTTACGAGCTAACGTAGAACCTACCATGGCACTGTTAATGTCCGTATCACTGACCCAATTTCCCTCTACAGTCCACCATGATTTTAATTCTTTAATACCAGTTTCCACTACTTCCCCGGTTGGCAGCTCCAGTTGACGATTAAACCAAGTACCTACTACTGTCACATCTCCTGTTCCAGCAACAGCCTTAGTTTCCAACGATGGCGCAAATCCAACAATGTTATTAGCCCAGAAAATAGTCTTCAACTTACCAACATCGGCTTCCTGTAAATACTGCCCGGCCCCACCGGGACCGCTTTCCAGTCCATAAATATCCCGCAACACGGAGGCTGCACGGGGAGTAACCGTAATATTTGCCCCGTAAGCCTTCAACTCTCGATTAACCTTGTCTCCCACATCTAACATCACATTGAGCATGGCTGTTGTCAGCGAAACACCTAACGCAATGGTAATTGCTACCATAAACATTTTCCGGCTCTGTCTTACCAGAGCTCCCTTTAGCATCTGCCAAAACATGACTCATCCTCCCTTACTTGAATCGATTCTTTTCTTTTTCCAATCCATCTACTGGTACTATCATTTTTCCCTCAGCAACCTTGTATTCCAGAGGAATCGGATTACAGCCGCCCTTAAAACCAATAGTAGCTGTATTCATAACAACATCACAAAGTACGCAAACCACCTGATTGTCACGTTCAAAATAACCTGTTACGCCGCAAATTTCACAAGCATCTAAGCCTACGCCGTAAGCCGAACCACTCTTCTTAATGACAATAAACCGCACAACCTCACCTGTTGATGACTGATAGGAAAAGCGGTGCAAATGTCCATCATCAACTTTTTCTAAAGGAATTCGAATCTGTCCGTCCTCAGCAGCCATCGGTACTGCAGGAATAATCTCCGTTTTTTGATCGGCATATACCATACCAACCGTTGAAAAAAGACAAATAACTAACAAACCCAAGGCCACGGCACCGCTCCAGCGCATTTTTTTACGCGCCGTAATCAATATTTTTCGATACTGAGCAGGATTGAGTCCCTCAGGTTTTGCCGGCTTGCGCTGCAAGATCAAAGCAATTGGCAAAATTACCGTAACAGCAAGCAGCAAATATAAAAACCAGATTTGATGATTAATCAAAGGTCCCATAAAAGGCATCATACCTTTACTAGTCAGCAAAATCTTTCTTACCATCATCACCTGCGCAACTACAAGAACTTGCTTTGCCATGATGACAACAAGCTGAGCAGCAAGAATATTACCAATTGCCCGAGACGATAATACGCTTGCTGCTCGTAAGATTGCCAAACCGGTCAACCAAGTCAAAAGCAGCCCTAACAAAAAGCCAATAACTTTCATGAGAAACTCCAGGCTGATCAATTCATTCGTATAAGTAATTAAATCAACGGGAAAAAGAAACAATTCCAGACCATGATACAACAGCGCGGTTATCGCAACAACACAGCTAGTAACTCCTAGCAGTTTGTATTTCTCTAAAATAGCCCCACGTTTGTTATTCCATAAAAAAATACCTAATAGCAACGTCTCGCCAGCGAGCCCCACTACAAGAACCAAACTTTCATACACTTCACGCTTCACGGCTTTTGTGCCTAACTTTACAGTTGCAATGAAAGCAGCACCAGCCAGTCCCCAAAGAATTCCCCGCCAGATCCGTTTTTTAACAGTCCCTGACTGATCCTTGCCTGTCAAAGCCAACAGCATGGCTAATGGTATAACAGCCATAATCATATTTTGCATAACGGGAATGAGATTTTGTAGCACACTTTGTAGCATATTGTTCTCCTTTCACCAAGTTTTCTATTGCACCCGAAAACAATGGCCAAAAATTGCCTTATCAGTAGTAAAGGCAGTATATGCATTCATTAAAATCTAGAAAACTTGGCTCGCGCCAAGCCTAATAAAGGTGCAATTTAAAATTGCAGAATATAAAAGATTATCTACGTCTTGATTTATAAAAAAGGTCCGGGAAATCATCCCCGGACCGCTAGTTTTTTACCAACTTCTAGGAATATAGTCAAAATCCCAATGTAGAACAATTGGTTTTTCCCAGAAACGGCCTTCAACACCAGTTTCTTTGTCAACATGCAGCATGTAATTCTGACGAAGAGGACTATCAATCGTAAACGCTACATCATATGTACCGGCACCCTTCATTTTCACATTTGCTCCATAGTGAGGTCCATCAGAAGCATTCATTGGCATAAGGTTGCCTTCGATAACTTCACCAGTACCTTTTTTAGTTAATTTATAATGTACAGTCAAATAAGGAATCCATTCAGCAACACCAAAACCTGTATTGTTGCCTTCAATCGCAGCAATATCCGTTTCAAGATGAATATCCGATTTAGCAGGTGTTAACCCCATTCCAGCTGGTTCCATTGATATCGGCTGAAAATAAACAACAGCAACTTTAAACCCTGCTTGAGGCACTTCAACATCATCACCAATAGGATATTCCTGGAAACCAGCGGCAAAGGATTGCCCTACTGATACGAACAATGCCAATAAAGTAATAAAAGTCATAGATAAAAATTTTCTCACGATACGACCTCCTTAAGTTTTTTTCTTTTTTGATACATCACATTTCCAATAATCATTGTTAATAGAAGAATTTGCGGCAATAGAGTTTCCAAAGTCGGATAAATTCCTAATAGATCAAACATTGGCATCCCATTTATAAGAGTAACGTCAACGATGCCACCTTCTTGCAGCTTGCTCACTCCGGTACCAGCAAAACTAAGTGCCATAACACACATCAAAATACTGGTGCCCTGAAAAAAAGGCTTGATTGGCATTTTTAAACTGCCATAACGGATCAATGCAAAAATCGCAACTAAAGCAATACATCCCAAACCAAATCCCAGCCAAATCATATGCATATCATCACCAGCATCATTAAATAACGCTTGATAGAACAAAACAAGTTCAGCTCCCTCACGGTATACCGCTAAAAACGACGCAACCCCCAAAGATAAAGTGTTACCGCTGCTTAATGAACTTTTTACCTTGCCTTCAATATAGTTACCCCAAGACTTCTCATCTGACTTGCTGCGCATCCAATGACTGACGGAAAAAAGGACAAATACTGCAAGCCACATTGTCACGCCTTCCATAATCTCTTGACTAGCACCACTGATACTGATCGCAGAACGGAATAAGATAGCCGTTACAAAACTTGCCACCACCGCCCCCGCTGAATAATTATAAATTATTCTCGTTTTTTCACCATTGCCCGATTTAATCAGATAAGCAATAATGGCCGCAATAACTAAAATTGCCTCAACACCTTCGCGGACCAGAATAAGAAAGGCAGGCCAAAAAGTTGCCCAAGAATCATGCTGTTTGCCACCACTACTCATTTGCCCAACGTCTTCACGCATCATCGCAATTAATTCATCAATTTGTTTTTTGATTTGTGCCTCAGGCGCCTGGTTAGTCATTAACTTTTTGATCGTACTGAACTTGTACTCAGTCAAATTGGCTCGTTTGGCAGAAACAGTAGAGTTTACCGCCTTTTCCAAGCCGTCTTTCTCATACGTCCCATAATAAGCGTCGTTCACCATTTTCTTGGCTGTAACAGTATCTCCACTCTTATGTACAACAAGGGACTGGTTCATTGTTTGCTCAATACGATCAACTACAGCATTCCATTGCGGCGCAGCTAAAGCTAGCCCCTGTCCAATGGTTAGTACTATAATTGCACAAAAGACCAATAACCATTTACGCATATTCTCACCTCCTTCCATCTTTTTCACCTCGTTTAATGATAGTGGATTTCATTATCATTAAACGAGGTGAAAACATTTCAAACACTAGGAACAAAATGACTTTTATTTTTTAAAAGGTCATTACCATAATTTGATATTAATAATCATTCTCACATGGAAAGAATAATACGAAACTGCAACATTGTCAAGATGTAGAAATCCATTATTATATATTTTTTATTGCTACTCAAATTCACTTTAGCACAAGCTCTTACTTAGGGGATAAAAGGAATTGATAAAATAGTAGAACAAACCATTGGTCTTCCTTCACGATCCTTCGCTGGCTCAAAGTGCCATTTCTTCGCAGCTGCTATAGCTGCGTCATTAATGCTCTTATATCCCGATGGAACAGCAACAGAAATCTTTCCGGGTGATCCGTTCTCCAGAATTTGCATTCTGAGCACCACCACTACTTTACGTCCAACTTCATCTAATTCAGGCGGGTTTATTGGATTAGCCCGTACTAACACAATCGGTGGTGTTCCCATCGCACTGCGTTTACTACTGCTTACAGGAGCGGGTATATCTTTTTCTGCCGGTATTTCCTTGATTGGTACTGGCTCAGAATCTACTATATCTTCAGTAATTGCAGGCGGGGGCTCTACAGGCGGAAGTTCCTCTGGTGGCAATACTTCCGGTAAAGGCGTACTTGGCAATGCAACTTCTGGTTCAGTCTCTGCTGGACCAGCATCGGGCAAGGCAGCCGCCATATCTAGCTCAATAACTTGTTCATCGGGGGGCGGTGGAGGGGTTAGCCTAACCGTCATGTAACCAACTGCCGCACCCAAAAAAATGTGCAAAAAAACCGACAGTGCAATCGCTTTGCGCCAACGGACCGTATAAGACATGATTTCCTACCTCACTTTCCGTTCCGTCGCTATCGATATTCGACGAGCGCCCGCGGCCTTTAGTTCATCTAATGCAGCGACTACTTTTTCATACTCCGTCTGTTTATCAGCTCTTAGCACAAATACATTTTCGGGCTGCTGCAATAATGCAGTTTTAGCCCTTTTCCCAAGCAAGTTTAAAGGAATTGTTTCCTGATCAAACATAACATTACCATCCTGCATAACGGTAATGGCTGTGTTATGCTGCATATCCTGCAAGGACGCGGCGGCTTGGGGTAAATTTACGGGAATGGCCCGCTGTTCCACCATAGATAAAGTACTCATCATAAAAAATACTAGCAAAAAGAAAATGATATCAATCATCGGGATAATCATTAGTTGCGGTTGATTGTCTAGCCGTAAATTACGCAATTTCATGTGCTTCCCTCTTCATCTTCCCATTTACTGGAGTCCGTAAATAAGTAAGGACCATAGCAATCCCTTGTTCCACATCGGTGATCAATCCATCCAATCGCTGAGAAAAATAAGTATGAGAAACTAAGGCCATCACTGCGACAGACAGTCCTGTAGCCGTTGCCACCAGTGCCTCTCCGACACCGCCAGTAATTGCCATTGGCTGCCCAGCTTGAATATTAAATACACTAAAAGAATTAATCATGCCAACCACTGTTCCTAATAGTCCAAGTAGTGGCGCCAATGTAACAATCGCGCTCAAATAATTGAGATTCTCACGCAAGCGGGCAGCAGCCAACATGGCGGCACTTTCCATAGCAGTATCTATACTGCTTCCCCGTTGATACGCATATAACCCTTGAGCTGTTACTATTCCTACAACTGCCTTTGTATTCTCACACAATAGCACAGCATCCTCAACGTGCTGGTTCGCCAGTAGTGGCTGTAGATTAACCTGGAACTTCTGCATATTTAAAGCAGCATGTCGGTAATATAAAAAACGTTCCACTGTAATGGCAACTACACCCAAGGAGCACATCACGAGAAGATACATAACAGGTCCGCCTTTATAGAACAAATTGATACTTTGCATTAACAATTCCGTCACTCTTTCTGCGCCTCCAAACTATTTTTTCTACCGGTTGTCTGTTAGGTCATCACTTTCTTATGTAATGATCTTAATAATCATTATCAACGTAATCATTATAATTACCCACCCATTTTTTGTCAAGCCTACTTTTACTTGTATCAACTTTTTAAATCAGCCACTTTTGCTCTAGGTTTTTTCGCCAACAAAATTGATAATGAATATCAACTACTGCAGCAGTTGGTGCCGTAACCTTTGTCGTAAACATAAAGCCAAATTTTCCTGGGGCAGAAAAATAATTAGCGTAATCTATCACATTTTCGAAAGATATTCATATTATGTAATATAGTCCTCCTTATATTGGCTTAAATAGCATTTTCCCTTTAAGAAACAGCCCTTTCCATTATGTGATGGAAGGGCTGTTTCTTATTTTTTATACCAATCTCATGCTTATATCAGCTGTCTTTACAGAATGAGTCAATTCACCACTTGAGATAATGTCAACACCAGCAGCAGCCAATTCTGCTGCTCTAGCTAACACCACATTTCCTGAAACTTCAATTAAGGCTTTCCCAGCAATCATCTCTACAGCTTGCTCTATCATATTGATATGCATATTGTCTAGCATAATAATATCTGCCCCTACTACTAATGCTTCTTGCACCTGCAGCAAATTTTCAACCTCAACTTCGATTTTTCTAAAACACGTACCTTGACTGCGTACAAGCTGTACTGCTGCAGTGATACCTCCTGCTGCTTTGATATGATTATCTTTTATTAATACCATAGAATCTAGCCCATAACGGTGATTCTTCCCACCACCAACCGTTACAGCATATTTTTCTAACATGCGTAAACCAGGCGTAGTTTTACGTGTATCTACGATAATCGTAGGAAAGCCATTCAATGCCTCAACATATCGTCTGGTATGGGTTGCTATTCCTGACATTCGCTGTAACAAATTAAGAGCAACTCTTTCCCCTGCCAATAAGGAACGAGTATTCCCTGCCATACTTGCTATTTTTTCTCCTGCTGGCACCAAAGTACCATCCGTATAATAAGGACTTATTTGAATTTGATCATCCAACAAGGCAAAAACACGAGAAAACACTTCCATTCCCGCCAAAACAAGATTTTGCTTCGCCAGAAGAAATCCTTGCGATGTATGACTTTCATTAAAAATAGCCTCACTGGTAATGTCGCCAAAACCGATATCTTCTAGCAAGGATCTGTGCAGCAGATCATCTAACGCTAATTTGTTCATTGAAAACAGCTCTCCTTCCCCATTGCTGCGTTATATGTTTAGAAAAATCCCCATCCTTTCGTTCAGGAAAATCTTCCCGATAATGTGTGCCCCTACTCTCACACCTAAGCAAAGCTGCTCTTAACACTAATTCTGCCAACTGACAGGCATTATTTTCTTGATATCCCTGGATATGAGTAAGGCAAGAACTAGGACCTTCTACTTCTTCCTGTAACTTTATAAGCAGTAAACTCATGGCATCTCCCTTACGCACCACTCCTGCTACTCGGTCTAAAATAATTCCTAACTTCTTAGTATCGCACCTATATCGCACTGTGTCTCCTTCTAGAGCAACTCCCCTATCAATGAGATGACTGACAGGAAAGTCCTGATTAATAACCTGGGCAACTCGTCTTCCAAAAACAACGCCCTCTAGTAAGGAATTGCTAGCAAGACGATTGGCACCGTGGACACCTGTCGCTGCTACTTCTCCGCACGCAAATAAATGTGATAATGTCGTCTGGCCCCAAAGATTTGTAGCTATACCACCAATCGTATAGTGGGCTGCCGGGGCTATAGGAATGATATCTTTTTCCATGCAATAGCCGTTTTCCAATAATTCGGCATAGATTTGTCGAAACCGATCGCTTAAATAGCCTTTTCCAAGATGCCTTGTATCTAGATATACAGCATCCTTATTGTTAGATTGCAGTTCAGTGACGATGGCCCTAGAAACCTCATCCCGGGGAGCCAGTTCACCGTCGGCATGATAAGAAAACATAAATCGCTCCCCTGCTGCATTACGCAGCATAGCCCCCTCTCCCCGGAGTGCTTCTGTTAATAAAAATATTTCTCCCGATAATGTCTTAAAGGACGTCGGATGAAACTGAACAAATTCCATATCCGAAATTGCAGCCCCTGCTCGATAGGCTGCAGCAAGGCCATCCCCATTTGCAGAAATGCTATTGGTAGAACGGGCAAATATACCGTTATACCCTCCTGTAGCCATTACAATGGCTTGGGCACGAAGTGTAACTAACCGCCCAGAATTGAGAACAATGCAACCATAGCACTGATTCTGTTTCGTCAACAGATCCACTAAAAAACATTGATCAAGTTGCTTTATATTTTCCTGTATTTCAATTCGCTTTATCATAGTCTCTGCAATATGACGCCCCGTTGAATCATAATAATGCACAATTCGGTGGTGAGAATGACCTGCTTCCCTGCCTAAATACAGCCCGTCTTCTCCTTGATTGAAATTAGCACCAAGGGACTGTAAGAATTCTAATGCAGCGGGTGCTTCTCTTACTGTAGCCTCTACTGCTGGCTCATGGCATAACCCTCTGCCTACTCTAAGGGTATCTGCAATGTGTTCTTCTAAGCTGTCATCAACCCCTAGCGGAATCGCCATCCCCCCTTGGGCTTTATAAGTACTGCTTTCCTGAGTTGATTCCTTACTAACAAGGGCCACCTTAAGTTTAGGATCCAAAGACAAGGCAACTGTCATTCCGGCAATCCCTGCACCAATGACGATAACGTCATAACTCTGATCATCTAATGCAGCAAGATTTGTTTTGGTTGATATAACGTAGCCCCGCTCTGACATCACACTACCTCCAACATTCTTTGCAAGGTGCGCTGTGCTGATAAAATATGTTCTTGCTCCACATCAATTTCATATTGATGATTATGTAATGCTTGATATACACTTTCCAACCTAGTTTTTTTCATATTGGGACACACTAGCCCTGGATGCAACAAGAAAAACTGTTTATTAGGCAGCGTCTCTCGTAAAGTACACACAACTCCCATTTCTGTTCCGATCACAAATGTGCTTTCCTCAGACTCTTCAGCATAACGAATAATTTCAGATGTACTGCCAACAAAGTCGGCTAACTTCACAACGGCTGGATTGCACTCTGGATGAATTAAGATTCTTGCTGCTGGATATAACTCGCGAACCTGCTTCACATCTTCTGCTTTTACTTTGGCATGAGTCACACAATGACCTTTCCAAAGAATTAACTCCTTGTCTGGTATTTGTTTGGCAACATAATCACCCAAATTCTCATCAGGAACAAAAATAACCTTACGATCGGATAAAGAGGCGACGATCTTAACTGCATTCGCCGAAGTACAGCATATATCACTCTCTGCTTTCACTTCAGCGGAGGAATTTATATAACAAACAACTGGAACCCCAGGATGCTTAGACTTTAAGGCACGCAGACCTTCCGCTGTAATCATTTCTGCCAAAGGACAACCAGCATCTTTCTCTGGTAACAATACAGTTTTCGTTGGGGATAGTATCTTGGCTGTTTCCGCCATAAAGCGAACACCACAAAAAACAATGACATCTTGTTTGCTGTTGGCTGCTACTTTACTTAAATACAAAGAATCCCCTACATAGTCTGCAACCCTTTGTACTTCCTCTAATTGATAATTATGCGCTAAAATCACTGCATTACGGTCCTGCTTCAAGCGCTGAATCTCCATTGTTAAATCTACCAATGCTTTCACTCCTTATCTACGAATTGCAAAATCCCCTTTTGCATCTTTCAGCCAAAGCCTGCTCACACATCCCGAATAAAGAAGACTGATTCAGATGGAGTTTTAACTCCCTCTGAATCTTAGTCGCACTTATCCAGGGACTTAGCCGCTCTTAACTCCCACTTATATAAGTGAGCCTTGGATTCGAAAATCCTTAGAGCGAACTTACTTCGAGTTTTACAGACTGTTATCCTAACCAGAGGGCAGGATATTACAGGCTGTTAACGAGATGAAGATGGGAGTCTTAGAGCGGTTTAATCATCGGATAAACCAATTATTTATCTCATTGTAAGCCTATATCTAAGTTTGTGTCAATACAGCTGTAAAGACAGCTGAGAAATAAAAAAAATAACCTTAGTCAACAAGTTGACTAAGGTTAGCATAAACAGACATATTACTTAGTAAGGGAAAAGTTATTCATCACCATTCGGTTTTACCTTAAACCAGGCTGCATACATGGTAGGCAGTACTAATAATGTCAAAATAGTGGCACCTAACAATCCGCCAGCAATGGCTACTGCCATTGGGCCCCAAAAAGTACTAGGAATGAGAGGAACCATTCCCAATATGGCAGCCGCAGCCGTGAGCATAATGGGGCGGAAGCGTAGAACAGCAGAATCAATGATGGCATCCCAAGGTGTTTCGCCAGCTTTAATATGCTGCTCAATCTGATCAATTAGAATGACTGAATTTCGGATAATCATACCGCTTAAGGCTAGAATCCCAAGCTCCGCCACAAAGCCCATTGGCCGCATGGTAAGGAGCATAGAAATACTAACACCGATAATTCCTAGAGGCGCTGTAAGGACAGCAAGAATCATAAGAGGGATTCTTTGCAATTGGATCATTAGCAATGTGATGATGATTACAATCATGATCGGAACAGGTTTTAGCAGAAATTCCATTGATTGCTGACTACGTTCTAGTGATCCACCTATATCAATGCTATAACCAGGTGGCAAGCTTTGACGCAGTGCAGCAAGGTCTGCGTACACTTTTTTGGTGGCATCATTCCCCGTTATTCCAGGTCTTACATCGGCCTGAACGGTTATGGTTGGTTTGAGATCACGCCGCCAAATCAATCCTTCTTCTGCATCATAGCTAATTTTTGCAATTTGATCTAGGGGAACATATTTACCACTGCCGATATGAATGGGAAGATCTTTAATCGTAGAAAGATCTTTGCGGTTTTGATCATCCATACGGAAAACAATACCGACAGTTCTATCCTGCTCATAAAACTCTGCAATGGATGCACCTGATAATTGTGTCTGTAAATCAGTAGCTAGGCTTTGGCTGTCAATGCCTAACATTCTAGCTTTATCCTGATCAACGGACAAGTGCATTACTTTACTTTTTTCATTCCAATCAAAATTAACATTATTCAGATTGGGATTGGCTATCATGGTATCACTTACTTCTTTGGCTATGGCACGAACCTTCTCATGATCATACCCAGTAACTCGCAGCATGACAGGATAAGGAGAAGGCGGTCCCGTCTGAATCAATTTTACATGACCACGCACATTGGGAAAATCTTCTGTGAAGATGGTATCGATTTTGTTATTCAACGCTTCACGTGCTTCTAGATTTTTTGCCACGATAACAAATTGGGCATAATTGGCTGTAGCCAGCTTAGGATCAGAAGTTAATACGAAGCGTGGTGCTCCTTGGCCAACATAGTAACTATAATTGTCAATATTCGGATCATCGGTAAGCTTTTCAGCAAACTTTTGGGCTTCCTGTTCTGTTGCTTTTAACGACGATCCTTCTGGTAGAGTCATCTCAACAATGAGCTCGGGACGAACGGATGGCGGGAAAAACTCTTGTTTTACAAGTTTTAAGAGGAAAAGAGAACTAATAAAACATGCTACAGTGATACCGAGTACTAATTTGCGATGGTGCAAGCACCAGTTAAGGATTTTACGGAAAAGTTGATAAAATTTAGAATCATATTGGTCGTGAACTTCCTTTTCTTTTGGTTTCAAATTGATCAGCCTATACCCCAGCAAAGGAGTTACTAAAACAGAGACAAACCACGAGATTAAAAGAGCAATGGTTACTACTGTGAAAATACTGCTCGTGAACTCTGAGGCAGATCCTTTGGAAAAACCAATGGGGATAAAACCTGCGCAAGTAATCAAAGTTCCTGTCAACATGGGAAAAGCGGTAGCTGTATATGCATAACAAGCAGCCTCAAATCTTCCCCAGCCCTGTTCTAATTTTACCGTCATCATCTCGACGGCTATAATTGCATCATCGACTAATAAGCCGAGAGCAATTATGAGAGCACCTAAGGAAACTTTGTGCAGGTCAATCCCAAAGATTTGCATGCACACAAAGATGCCGGCAATTACCAAAGGGATACATAGGGCAACAACAATCCCAGACCGGACACCAAGGCTTAAGAAACATACAATCAATACAATGATAATAGCTTCCTTCAGTGATTTAATAAATTCCCCAATGGATTCTTTGACCACTTCAGGTTGATTAGAGACCTGATTGATTTCTAGACCAAGGGGTAAATCCTGCTTAATCTGGTTTATGGTTTTCTCTAAGTCTGTGCCCAGCGTAAGAACATTTCCGCCTTTATCCATAGAAACGGCAATACCGATTGCTGGCTGCCCATTATAATACATTTTTGGTTGTATCGGTTCAGAATAACTGCGGTGTATCTTAGCTACATCTTCTAGACGAAAGGTACGATCATTCGCACGAATGGGCAGACTCTTAAGATTGTCTATATTCTCAAATATGCCAGTAACTCTTAAATACACATTATCTGATGAAGTTTCAACCATGCCTGATGCTGCCATTGAACTTTGTGCTTTTACCGTATTGATAATCAGATTAGGGTCGATTCCAAGTTGTGCTAATTTACTATTTTCCATCTCAATATAAATTTTTTCCGTTTGAACGCCAATCAAGTCTGCCTTCTTTACATTTTTAACCCCTAGCAAGGTTCTGCGTATATGTTCCGCTTCTTCCCGCATTTCTTCATAGCTATATCCCTCAGAGGTAAGGGTATAAATATTGCCGAATACATCGTCAAATCGATCATTAAAAGAGGGACCAACGATGCCTTGGGGCAATGTTCCTTTGATATCATTGACCATATTACGCACTTCTAGCCAGGTTGGGCGAACGTCTTTTTCATTTACCGTATCCTTTAAAGTAACATAGATAATGGCCTTTCCCGGCTGAGAATAACTCTTTAAATAATCAATACCGGGTGTATCTTGCAGTTTCTTTTCAATTTTGTCAGTTACCTGTTCTTCCACCTGACGAGCACTAGCTCCTGGCCAGGATACGGATACAATCATTTGGCGGATTACAAAATCCGGATCTTCCATTCTTCCTAGCTGCTGATAAGAAAAGATTCCCATAATAAAAATCAGGACAACAAAAAAATAAACTAATTGTTTGTGTTTTAGTGCCCATTCTGTCAAATTCATGCGGCTCATATACGCACCTTCTGTCCATCATGTAGTTTTTGCACCCCTGCGGTAACAATGATATCCCCATCCTGAAGGCCTTCTAATACTTGAACCTTGTTATCACCAAAAACCCCTACTTTGATAGGGCGTAATGTTACTGTCTCATTGGTAATGATCCAAACATTAGGCGTACCCCCTGTTTGAATAACAGCAGAAAGAGGAATATAAGTGCCTTGTTGACCACCGTTTCCAGCAATGTTAACATTGGCAGTCATACCTAAATTGATGCCAGGAGGCGGATTGAGTAAGCTAATACGTACTTTATAAGTCCGAGATACTTTATCAGCGATTGGGGAAATTTCTCTAACTTGCCCTTGGGCTGCTACATTCTGTAATGCCCAAAAAGTAACCTGAATCTGTTTCGCATTACGAATTTCATCAACACGATTTTCAGGAACATTAATTTCGATTTCTCGTTCTCCCTCTTTTACAAGGGTAATTACTGCCTGACCAGCGCTTACTACCTGTCCGGTTTCCGCATTAATGCTGGAGATAATACCGCCACTGTCGGCAACTAATGTGCTGTAGCCAAGTTGATTAGTGCCTTGGGTATATTGGGCGGAGGACTGGCGCACAGCTGCCTGGGCGACTTCATAGGTGCTTTGATATTGATCCAATTGAGCCCGACTAATCGCTCCTTGTTCAAATAAAGTACGATATCGTTCCAAATTGGCCCCGGCTAACTGCAATTGAGACTCAGCGGAAGAAACTTGTGCTGAAGAAATATTGACGGTTTGTGCAATATCCTTCGCATCGATTTCCATCAGTACATCTCCTGGATTGACACGACTGCCAAGATCAACATTCCTTTTTATTATTTTGCCACTGACTTGAAAAGCCAACTGGGTTTCATAACGCCCACGCACTTCACCAGGATAGTTTGCATTTTGCGCAGAACTATTAATTTTTACACTTTCCCAGCGCACAAGAGGTACGTCTTCCTTTGTTGTGGCTGTCCTTGAACAACCGGATACTACTAAGGATACAAGTAAGCCCGAAATAACGCCGATGCGAATAATACCTTTCTTCACATGGATTCCTCCCTATCATAATATATACCTAATAAACTATTTTGGTATTACAGTTTATTAGGGACAAAAGAAAAATAAATTGATCTAACAACCAAGTTAAAGGACAGCAGCTATTTCTTCACCAGAGCATGAACGATAAAATCAATCAACACATCCGTATAATACTCTTGTTTCTCTGGGTCACTTAGAAATTGACCGGTTCGCATATAACTAAAGGACTGAAATAGCTTAAATCCGGCATATGCTACTACATTTTCATCCACATCCCGAAAGATTCCCTGTTGTTTTCCTTCGTTAATAATGGACGCAATAGTAGAGATAATCTCTTGGTCAATAAGGGCATGATATTTTCTGCTTAAAAAAGCTGAGAACAGCGCATCGTCATCCTTTAACAGCCTGGTTACAAAGCTATCTTCACTAAAATAGGATATTGCGATCCTGACTAATTGAATGAGCCGCTCTAATGGATCGGCAATTTCAGCTACCTGGGATAACATCATCTCTATTGTCTTATGACATTCCCTGGTTAATAAACAAGTAAACATATCCTCCTTATCTTTAAAATGTTCATAGATTGTTTTTTTAGAAATTCTACAATCTTTACTGATTTCATCCATCGTTGTTTTCTTAAAACCAAAACGGTCCAATCGTTCCTTGGCCTTATCAAGAATATTGTTTTTGATATCGTCCATGTTTTTCACCTACTATTTATTCTATATCTACGTATCGTAGAGAGTTTCCATCAATTGCCCTACTCATAAACTATTATAGTGTTTTAGTTTCCAAAAAGCAATCATAATATAAAAAACAATCATCTTCCTCTTGGCCTTTGATGGGTAATATAAAATCCTTCTTACTTAAAAGTGCCTACTTGTGGCATGTAGAAATAAAATATATACTCAATATATGGACAACGGCATTGAAAGAAAAAGGTAATCTTGGTAGAACACTCCTAGGCCAATCTAAATATGGGTCTAGAAGAAATAATCTGCGTTTAGATAAAAAAATGGGAGGTCATTTATTATGGCAAAGAACCTGCAAGACACAGTAACCTTGGCGAATGGAGTAAAAATCCCTTGGCTTGGTTTAGGGGTATTTAAGGTGAAAGAAGGTAGAGAAGTCGTAGATGCTGTAAGAACTGCCATTACATCTGGTTATCGCAGTATTGATACAGCAGCCATCTATGGAAATGAAGAAGGCGTAGGACAAGGTATCAAAGAAGGACTAAAGGAAGCCGGTATTTCTCGAGAAGATTTATTCGTAACCTCAAAAGTCTGGAATGCAGATCAAGGATATGAATCCACATTAGCAGCCTATACAGCAAGTTTAAAGAGACTTGATCTAGATTATCTCGACTTATATCTGATTCACTGGCCTGTAAAAGGAAAATATAAAGAGACATGGAGAGCAATGGAGACCATTTATAACGAAGCAAAAGTTCGTGCCATTGGGGTAAGTAATTTCCATGTTCATCACCTCAAAGATCTATTTCAAGATTTTAAAATCAAGCCAATGGTCAATCAAGTGGAATATCATCCACGTCTAGTTCAAAAAGAACTCCGGGCCTTTTGCAAAGAGCAAGGTATTCAGTTTGAAGCCTGGTCCCCCTTAATGCAAGGTAAGTTACTGGATAACCCTACATTGCAAGAGATTGCTAACAAATATGGTAAATCAATCGCTCAAGTTATTATACGGTGGGATTTACAAAATGGTGTCGTAACCATTCCGAAGTCGATAAAAGAACATCGCATTATTGAAAACTCCAATGTGTTTGATTTCGAGCTTACGAAAGAAGATATGGAACAAATTGATGCTTTAAACCAAAATCAGCGTGTTGGATCTGATCCAGACAATTTTAACTTTTAATATAAGAAGAGGGTATAAACGAAAATTTTTCGTTTATATCCTCTTTTTTTAGCTCAAAAATAATTCAAAGAAACAGTTCTCTAAGCGAAAATTTTATTGAAGTTGATCAATTTTAAATATGGCAGAAAAAGGATTCTACCGCTACATGCTGAATAATAAAAGTAAAATCATGATTAGAGGAGGATAAATCAACATGCAAGCCGTGAACAAACAACGGGTGTATTTCTTTGATAATCTAAAAGCTTTTATTATTCTATTAGTGGTTGTATTTCATATTGCCATGGGGTATACCACTTGGGATCTTAAATGGTGGTATGTAAATGACATACAAAAAAATAAATTTTTTGATCTTTTTGTATTAGAAACAGATGTATATATTATGCCCATCATGTTTATGATCGCTGGTTATTTTGCCCCTATGGTGTTAGTCAAGAAAGGACTTACTACATTTTTTCAAGATAAATTTAAAAACATTGTTCTTCCCTGGATTGGAGGCGTATTATTCATTGCTCCCCTCATCGCATACAGTGCTTTATTTAGCCGCATGGATACGCCACCCAATTATTTTTCTTTCTGGCAGAATGATTTCTTTGGTCCGTATTACCAACAGGCTCATTATTGGTTTTTAGGGATCTTGACCCTATTCTTTTTATTACTTATGATTGCCTACCTATTCAATCCCAGCTACTTTAAAAAGTCGCCCCAAATAAGCGCTCCATCGATATGGTTTTTCCCTGCTTTTGCATTGCTTACTACGGCAGCTTTTTTTAGTGGTAATTTGTTTTTTTGGAATGATACATGGATGAACGTGAAATTTATATTCGTGATTCAGCCAGTAAGACTTGTTTTGCACCTTTGCTACTTCGGACTCGGAGTTTATGCTTGGAAGCATTCTTGGTTTACCCGCGGTGGTTATACCCCTGGGTTACTTACCTGGGGCAGCTCGGCAATTATTATGTTATTTGTTTTTCTATTTTATCGGGTGACATTTACCCTTATGCCTGATGTACCTATACTATATAAAGCAGGTCATGCACTTACCCATGCTACTTTTTGCCTAACCGCTACCTTTGCACTTATTGCCTTGTTCCAACGTTTTTTTGATAGTAATGCCTACTTATGGCGTAGGCTCGCCGCTAATTCTTATACGATTTATTTCATTCACCAATGCGTAATCATCCCTATCGGATGCATTGTACAAAAGCTAGAAATAAATATATGGATAAAATATATTGGTGTGTCGATTACCACCGTTATTTTATGCTACTTAATCGCTGAATATATAATCCAGCCTATTTTGCCCTTTAAAAAACGAGGCGAAAAAACCAATCCCCACATCCCCCTATAGCCCCCTACTCCGCTAACGCCAACTCATTCAATTTACTTAAAGTTGTCCTCTGACCAAGAACAATCATGATATCACCTGCGCTTATCACTTGTGTTCCTGGGGGATTGGTAATCAGCTTATTATCACGCTTGATGGCCACTACAATGGAATCAAATCGCCCTTTAATATCATTTTCAATGAAATTTTTCCCTACCAATGGGGATGCTGGATGTACCGTAACCTCGGCAATATCCATATGTAATTCTTGATTGTAAAACAAATTTTCAACAAAATCCATAATGACAGGTTTAATCATCGCCGACACCATCTGCCGCCCGCCCATTACCGATGGAAAAATAACCGTGGTAGCCCCTGCCCGTCGCAGCTTTTCTTCCGCTTCTGCCCGATCCGCTCTTGCCACAATCGCCATCTCGGGATTGAGACTTTTTCCGGTGAGAGTAACATATACGTTATCCGCATCATGAGACAAAGCGGTAATCAAGCCCTTAGCTCTTTTGACACCAGCTGCTAGTAATACTTCATCAAGAGTTGAATCTCCGTGGATGGTTAACACCTTTTGATCACACAACTTTTCATAGAGTGGTAAATCCTTTTCAATGACTACAAAATCTTCCCCTTCATCCTGCAAACGCTGAATTACATTTCCTCCTACCTTACCAGCACCACAGACAATAATATGATTATCCAAATTTGCAATACGCCTATCCATACCCTTCCTCCCAAAGAAATCTTTTAACCGTCCTTCGATCGACATACTGATCACTAATGTAAACGTATAATAAGCCATCCCTACCCCAATAACAACAAACAGACAAGTAAACATTCGGCCAGCTGGTGTTTTCGGCACAATATCACCATAGCCCACCGTCGTAATCGTGACCACAGCTAAATAAGTCGCATCATAAATCGATAGATCTTCCAATACCATAAAACCAATAATACCGGTTATTAAAATACCAATAAAAAAAATAAGTGATAATTTTAAGCGATTGAGATACATAATACTCACCTCCTGATGTTATGATGCTTCTCCCTCCCCTTAGTTTACCAATACATCCACTATACGTCAAAAAATCCTTCTAGCAGCATGCTGGAAGGATTTTAATATTACTGGGGTATCTTGATGAGAATATCTACTTACCAGCCGAAGGGCGTCTTTTTCCTACAGCTCCTGCTTGGGTTAAAGCGGTGAGCAAACGAGCCCGGATGGTACAATCGAATGCTCCCCTGTCTATCACTGTAATATAAATATCAGAAGCCTTCTGCTCCGCAACCACGGCTAATAAGCTACGGCGAATGGCCTCTCCATACTGATCCTTCACACTACTGGTTAGATCAATGAAGACACCACTGCCCGTTTCTCTCGGTTCTACTCGAATCAACACATCATTGGGTTCTAAGGTACCCGCTTGTCCGACTTTGCGTGTGTTCTCTTCCTTGTCTATAACACTCATCATCATCACTCCCTAAGTTCTTTAGGTTATAAGGACAATCGCATTAAAATAGCTGCCATTACCACCATGCAGGCTCCACCCAGGCGTGTGGAAATCTGGGCAAAAGGCATGAGTTCAATTCGGCTGGCCGCTGACAGAATCGCCACATCACCAGTACCTCCCAAACCGCTATGACAAGCCGTCACAAGTGCTGCTTCCACCGGATACATATTCATCACCCTGCCAACATAAAATCCTGATGCAACCATAGCGACCACAGAAGCAGCGACGGTGGCAATATAGGCAGGACTAATAGCGGCAAGGACATCCTTCCAAGGAGTATATAAAGCTCCCACACCAATTAGGAGTGCCCAGGTCAAATTTGCAGACACAAATTTATACATATGGTACGCTCCTTGTTCCATTTTTTCTGGCATAATCCCCAGTGCTTTCACTAGGGCAGCGGAAAAGATCATAATAATGGGCGCAGGAATCGGGATAAACTTACTGGCTAACTGTCCCCAGATATAGAAACAACATGCGAGTAACAATCCTGCCCCCATAAGAGAAAAGTTTACAGGTTTGTCAATATTCTGTGGGGCATGCATTCTTTCATCATCCCCGGTCCTGACTAATACCCCGTTACCCGTTAAATGGGGTTTCTTTTCTCCTAACGTCCGAAGTCCACCAGCCATCATAATGGCGACCACATTACCCAGCATGGCCGCTGGCACCAGATGAGGAATGAAGCTTTCATAGGGCTGATTTAAGATTTCTGAATAGGCCATCGATAGGGGCAGAATTCCTTCCCCGAGTCCACCGGAAATAATGGGAATGACGACATAGAAGAAAGAATGATGGGCCCCAAGGCCTGTCATCATCCCAACCCCTGTCCCTACTACAATACTACCGATAGAGCCCACGAGAATGGGAATAAACATTCGAATGAAACCTTGAATCAGCACCACTCGCAGCATTCCCAAGATGCTGCCTGTAATCAGACAAGCAATATAGAAATATAAGAAGTTGGAAGTTTTCATAAAAGCCGTAATGGCTTTCATCGAATCCACATTCAAAAGCTGATAAAAGACTAAAATAGACGGCACAAAAATCGATAGAATGGCAGGCCCACCAATATCTTTCAGAACTGGCACGTTGAGACCAACTTCCCCCAGTACCATGCCCATAATCATCATAATAGCAATGCCGCCAATCATATCCGCTGGTAGTTTCCCATGTAGAGATGCAATATAAATGAGTGCTGCAAGAATTAAGTACAAGGGAAGAGGCACAGAACCAATAGTAATCGACTGTAAATACACAAAACCTTTCTGCAGTAAGTTGGGACTTGATTTTGTTGTTGCCAGATTCATAATACATTCCTCCTTATCGCTTTGCTTTGAGTATAGCATTCTGCTTCTTGATCGCTAAGGGTATCGGAATATATGGAACCATTATGTAACTAATGTAAGGCAAAAATAATTCCGGGAACGGACGAAGCCGACCCCGGAATGAAAAACAAACTACCGATTTATATAAGAATACATGGTAACAGGACGACCAACAGAGTGGTATGTAAGTTTCCCTTGTAGAACACCCGTCTCTCTGAGAAATTTGAGATATTTCCGAATGGACACCCGTGATCTCCCTACACATTTCGCCATTTCTTCCGTAGTAAAAGGCGTAGAATATAGTTTTGCCTGGGCAAGCACAATGTTCAGCATTTCCTGTTCCAGCCCTTTGGGCAGTTCCCTCGCTGACAAATCACCTTTTGATAAAATGCGGCAATCAATTTCATTTTGATTGAGGACAGCAGACTCTTCAATCAGTTGAATTCGATCCCGATAAGCGATAAGTGCTGCATGTAAGCGTTCGAATTGAAAGGGTTTAACAATATAGTCAACAACACCTTGTCTGAGAGAGTTCTGTATACTTACACTATTGCGTGCCGCGGTGATCATAATAATATCAATATTATGGCCTATAGAACGAATACGGTTTAATAATTCCATACCATCCACAATCGGCATAAAAATATCAAGCAAAATAAGACGTACTTCATGATTTTTTAAAAACTCAAGGGCTTCTGCGCCATTGTACGCGATTCCCGCTAAGGAAAAACCTTCGACTTGCTCTAGAAAATGCTTATTCAGCTCGGCGACCATAGGGTCATCTTCCACAATCAAAACTTTGATCAAGAGACCACCTCCTTGCCTTGATACGCGATTGAGACTTTAAATAATGCACCATTTCCAGGAGTCGTTACAACTTGAATGGTCCCATCTAACCTTTCGATGGCCCGTGCGACGAGGAATAATCCAAAACCACGACTCTGGGCTTTCGTCGAATATCCTTTTAGAAAGATCTGTTCCACAATCGCCAGGTTTATGCCTGGACCAGAATCCATCACTTCGATGTTCAATTGGTTATCCTTATATTTCATCAATACCCTTACCTGACGATGTGGAGTGTCTTTCACAGCATCAAGGGCATTATCAATTAAATTGCCCACTATCGTAACTAATTCCTGTGTGACTTGGACATCAACTGGCTCTGGCAGAAAACTGTCCTCAGCCAACACCATATCAATCGCCATTTCCCTGGCTCTGCTAAACTTACTTAGGAGTAACCCGCCAAGAACAGGATCATGGATACACCCACCCACAAATTCAGACTCCGCAATGTCTTTATTGGCAATTCGCGTGATATAGAGTTCAAGCTTGTCATAAAATTTTAAGCGAACCAGTCCCAAAATCACATGCATTTTATTCAAGAACTCATGGGCTTGGGAACGAAGCGCTTCTACGTAACTATTGACACCAGTAAGTTCTTCTGCCAATTGACGCATGTCTGTCATATCGCGAAACGAGGCTATGGCTCCAACAATTTCACCATTTACAACAACAGGAACTCGATTGGTTAAAATGGTCACCCCATTGATTTTTTGTTCTTGATCCAATTCTGCTTGTCCTGTATTCATTACATCCTTTAGACGGGTATGGGGAACATAATCAGCGACTTGACGTCCAATGGGATTACCAGGTATTCCAGCCAACTTTAATACACGTATCGCCTCACTATTCGCTATGGTTATGACACTATCCTTATCCACTGCCAAAATCCCTTCCCGCACGCACTGCAACATAGCACTCCGTTCTTGAACCAGTTGCGCAATGGCAAAGGGTTCCAAGCCAAATAAGGTTTTCTTAATATTTCTCGCAAGTAAAATAGCAAAACCGATACCAATAATGAATCCAAAAAGGGTAGCAATATATATAATTTTGTGACTTTCCTGTAATGCCTTTTCTACATCACCAAGCAATATTCCCACAACGACTGCCCCGACTTGCCTCCCATCCTTCGCAAACACAGGGGAAAATGCCCGCAAGGAAGGTCCATACGTACCTTCTGCATAGGAGATATACTCATTCCCTTGCAAAGCTAATGTTTCATCCCCGCCCTTAATATGTTTACCAACAAGTGTCTCATCGGGATGGGATTTACGGATTCCCTGCATATCAAACACAACCACAAATTCCACATTCACAGCAGTACGAATGGTATTCGCATATTCCTGAATCAGTGCCTCATCTTGACCTTCTAAGCCTGCAATCACGATAGAGGAATGAGTCACCATCCGACTAACATCTATCGCTTTCTGCCCAAGTGTCTCTCGTACGTTCGACTCAACCCGATTGGTGATCAGAGCATTCGCAGCCAATAACGCTAATGCTACTACACCACAAACCAAAAGAATAATCTTCGTCTGCAAGTTAAACATTGGATTCGCTTTCATTCTTACCACTCCGCAATACAGCATTACTCTTTACCGTTCTACATAACTAGGATAATTTGTCCACCAGCCTGATACATTTTAAGCTTTTCTCCTTCTTTATTTCCCTTTAAATATGAAAATCCTGCTAAATTATGACAAAATATTGTGAATCTTTGCTTGTCACGAATCCTATGATCATTAATTTTCGGTTCCACTTCGTCTATTTTTCAAAATCCCCTGAACAAAATCATACAAGTTGCCATCTACAAACAGATATCCAGGTATGCCAGCTCCTTTCGCTGCATCAAGCCCCTCCTGCATACCGCCGACTAAGAAGGATCCATTGAGATCAACCGGCCATTCTAGGCACGCTTGCTCAATTAGCCCCGTTAAGGGCATGCGGCAATTGCAGCTAGAAGAATACTTCTCAATCGTCCCTTCTGGATGATGGGGGCAGACATAAAAAGAATGAATGATTGCTCCCTGCTTGTCCGCTTCTTCTGCCATAAACTCATGAAAATCATACACTTCGTTTTCAGTAAAAAACTCTCGTGCAATACCGCCCTGGTTGGTAACTACAAATACATAGTAACCTTGCTTATTCAGCAGCCGAATTGCATCCATCGCTCCCGGCATCCATGTCAACTCTTTAGGCCTGCAAATATATCCTCTGTCTACATTTAAGACTCCATCACGATCAAAAAACACCGCAGGCTTTTTCCTCATACTTTTCCACTCCCTTCTATATTCTCCTCCAGAAACAGCAAAACCGTGTATTCCCATAAAACCTACCGTTCCATCAATAATTTCAGCTATGTTTATGGAATTTGTTTGAACATCAATAAGTGACCCATGAATGATCATTACTTGTACTGTCCTCCAGTCATCTTAGAGTATTTAGTGTCTTCTTTTCGAGATACTATAGGTAACCATATAAAGCCGTCACCTTTTAGTCACCTCATTTTTATATTATATATTGCCGTCACCTAGCCGTCAATTCGCCCTAGTAATTTATTTTACTATATATTGAAATTGCAATTATGACCACATGGAGGGATTAGAGTGCCGTCAAAAATGCCTAAATTTACACTTCGCATCAATCAAGAAAGTTTAGAAAAGCTTCGATTTATTGCTGATAATAATTTTCGAACCGTCAACAAAGAATTAGAGATGCTCATCAAGACTCATATTTCCACATATGAAAAAGAGCACGGCCCCATTAAAGTTGAAGTACTTTAATAGTCCATGTCTTTTACGTAAAAGTATATTTTTTAAAATACGAAAAAAATCTTATGCTTCATATTATAAATAATAAAATATGATAATTCCCCAAAGACCTAAAACGCCCTTGATCCTGAATTTCACAGGATCAAGGGCATTTTATTCCTAGTTTTTTGTATTCAAATCACTATTTAGCAGTACTTTTATCATATATCTGTATTAACACGTATTTTAATATATTTTGAGTTCCTATCAAATACATAAATGAAAAAATCATTAAACAAGATGCTAACAAAATAACTGCTCCACTGTTTCCAATTCTACCTACCATCGCTTTACCAATACCTAAACCTAATACTGAAAAAGGGATAATTAAAGCTGCAGATCCTTTTTGAGAGCTCTTGCCATAGTGCCCTTTTCTTATTAATCGTAATACATTTAGCACATTTAATAGTAGACAAATAATATACAAGGCAACTACACTTACTATCACCAAATTATTTACTTCAATAATCGTAGACAATATCTTATAGCTAGCAAGCATACAAATAATCGAGGTGAACAAAGCATTACACCCCAAATATAAAATAAAACTTTCCCGTTTTTTCTCAATCTTAAAACTTAAGTAAACCACCCATACAGCTGATATTATAATGATTAGAGGTATGACTATTCTTGTTATATCTGAATAGTCCCCAAAGAATGCCGTAGGTATAGCAATTAATAAATTAAATAAAAAACTTGACCAAATTTGTTTTTTCTTTGATAAATCTATTATTTCAAAATCTGTATACGCTTTAACATCTTCGCTATTTAATTCTTTCATAAAACTTCCTTTCCTAGAGCCTTAAATGTGCAGACACTCGGCCACCCGCCCAGCCGAAAGCAAGAGACTAATTAAACAAATTTAAATATGATAAGATATGATTTATATTTTTAAAGAATGCAAATAGAATGGTTACTATTATAGCCGACTTCAAAGCTTTTTTCTTTTTTTCTTTTGCGCTCTCTTCCTTACAAATATTTTTGTAAAAAGAAGTTTTATACAAAAAATTATACTGTGCAATAAACCAAACTACTCCAAATAGAAGATATTCAAGGATAGCATAGAAAATATGAAAGTAATACATTATTTACCACCCTTCTGATCTTGTGAGTCCGCATCTTTATTCATACAGACGTCTTCAACACCGTAGCTGCTAGCGGAACTATCTCCTCCATAACCACCACTAGAGCTGCGATCCGAACCGTCACTATTGCCATAGCTCATGTATTATCTCCTCCTTTGTTTAGAGCTTTATAATACAGGAAAAATATGACATATTAGTGACAACCAAAGAGATGACTGTATCTCTTGATTTTCCTCACTCCTTACATGTCTTTCTAGTAAAAGATGCATAGAAAGTGCCCTTGATCCTGAACTTTTCACAGGATCAAGGGCATTTTTACGTAGGAGTGTAACTTAATCAATACTTTTATTAAATCTCCTTATTAACATGTATTTCAATAAATTATGAGTTCCTATCATACATACAACTGCAAAGAACATTAAACAAGATGCTATTAAAATAACCGCTCCATTTTGTCCAATATTACCTATCATTGCTTTACCGATACCTAAACCAAATACAGCAAAAGGAAAAATTAAGACGGTTGATCCACTAATTGAATTCTTGTGATAATAACCTTTCTTTATTAATCGTAAAACGTTCAAATTATTTATTATTAAACCTATAATATAAAAAATAATTACACCTATTATCGCCATAGTACTTACTTCAATAATAGTAGACAATATCTTATAAATAGCAAGTAAACATGTCATTGATAGAATTAAAGAATTACACCCCAAAAATAAAATGAATTCCTTTTGTTTCCTTTCAATCCCAAATGCTAAATTAACCGCCCAAATAGCAACTAGTACTATAATTGGAATTATTAATATTTGGGTTATATTCGAATATACACCAAATACCGCAGTAGGTATAGAAATTAATCCACTAATCATAATGTGCGAAAAAAGGATTCTACGTTTTGAAACATTAAGTGATTCAAATCTTATATACGCTTTAACATCTGTACTATTTAATTCTTTCAAAATACTTCCTTTCCTAGGGACTCAATGTACAGATACCACAGCATCCGCCCAGCCGAAAGCAACGAAACCAATCAGCTTTTTTAAGATTTATAATTCATTACCTATAACATTATCTAACAATATAGTATTAGGGCATAATAGATCACAACTCTTTGCACATATAAACCTAATACTATTCAGAAGCAGTTTAATAACACCCAAAAGCCACCAAAAAAAATAAATAATATTCCTGAACCGTACATTAATTGTTTCTTCGAAACCTTTTCAGGAGTTCTGATATGATTACCTATTCCTATAAGAATTATCCCCATAAAAAGCAATCCCAGGCTAGATAAAATTTGAGTTCCGAAAGAAACACCCTGCATTGTCTGTCCTGTAGTCGAGATGGCGATCACTATTGAACCAATAATTGCACTGGTGATACCGGCAAAATTAAATTTATTATATTCTTTTCTATCTTTAATAACATAAACTAAGAGCCCTACGATTACAAGAACCATAACTCCAAGATTTAATGGATATTGTAATCGTAAGCAAATAGGTGTTATCAACGAACCAATTAGCACCCCTTGCCATGTAGATAGTCTCTCCTTCATACTTGTATTTCTCCTTTATTTGATTTATTTATTATTTCTTTGATAATTGAGTACTTTTAACATAATTAACCAGAAGGCCAGCACCCACAGCTACACCGGTACAAATACCAACACCTATAATAGCAGGTGCACTAAATGTAACGCACACAGCAGCGGCAGTAACTCCTGCGCCATATGCTAGTAAGTCTGCCCCGACAGCTCCCACTAAGTTTTTTCCTTCATATTTCTGAAAATCACCATATATATCATATCCTGTAGAGACCATATTTAACGGTCCTGTAAGTTTTGATATCCCTTTTAAAGCTGAAATACCAAGGGATTTTTCTGCTACTTCCAATTCAGCAGCTAGGCCTAAAGATGGAACACTGACTTTTCCAACAGTAACTTCCTTTAATGAATCAATTCCTTGTGCAATACCTGTATCCCCAGAATTTAGTAAAAGATTTTTCGCAGGATTGGCATGTTCGTCATCCCAATTAATTGCTTGATTCAACAAATTACCTACCCCAGCTGTCTCTGTTGGTGTTACCGTTGTTGGCTGAATACCATTAGCCGCTGCCCAATTGCTAATAGCGTCTGGATCATCTCCAATCATATTCGTTGTCGAATTTACATCTGTAGTCGCAAGCCCCATATTACTAAGACCATTTTCAACTTCATCTTTCGTCATGCCAGGAACATTATCCGCCAGAAGATCCGCTACCGAAGTACTTTCAGGAGTCTGTAACGGTGTGTTCAACGCCGTCTGAATAGGCTGAACAACATTTTGATCAGCCCATTGAGTTAGTGAATTCCAAGCACTACCTAATAAAGATGGTTCCGTTACCTCTGTATTCTGGAAACCACTCATATCCATCGTACTTTGATAGGAACTTGCAACTGTGCTGTCATAGTTATCACTAATGTAACCAGTAAAACTATATGCCGTGGCTGTTTCCGATGAATCCAACGTAGCCCCTGCTGTTCCATCTAGATTAATGCCATTATATGTACTACTATTATAATAGCTACTCATAACTTCTGAACAGGGAGTTCCTCCAACAATACCTTCGCTGGGATTTAAACTATTACCTGCAGAACCGTCTAATTGAGTACCCGTTAAGCTGCTACTAGAATCGACACTGGAAGTATTCTCTGCTGCAGCGCTACTGTTAGAATTGACATTCGAGCTATCACTGCTAGAACCACTATCCGAATTATCACTACTATCACTTGTGCTATCAGCACTGCTAGAGTTACTATTGGAATCATCATTAGAACTACTACTGGAACTATCACTTCCGAAATTACCACTAGAGCTGCTACTGGAACTATCGTCTCCGCAACTACTACTGGAGCTATTACTAGAACCATCACCTCCGTAACCACCACCGGAGTTGCTACTGGAACTATCTCCTCCGTAACCGCCAGCGGAGCTACTACTAGAACTATCTCCGCCATAACCACCAGCGGAGCTGCTACTGGAACTATCTCCTCCGTAACCACCGTTAGAGCTACCGTCCGAACCATCACTATTGCCATAGCTCATGTATTATCCCCTCCTTCATTCAGAACTATATAATACAGGAAAAATATGACATATTAATGACAACCGTTGGAAATTTACTACATTTCTTGATTTTCCTCAGTCCTTGCATTGTCTCTCTATTACCAAAAACGCTAATGGGCCAATATACGTTGTATTGTTGTTTTATGGGTATAAAATCAAGCAGCAGTTATTCGAAAGTAAGAAAGCCACCCTGAAGGGGCAGCTATTTATGGATAAAACGCAAGTTCTGGAAAAAGCGTGAGTAAAGAACTTTCAGTTAAAAGTTCCGGAAAGAACACGAAACCAGGTTGAGGAGGATCGTCGCTATTATTAATATTCGATTTATCGCCACAACAAGGACATCTGCCATGATAGAAGTAATAATCGAATTCAGAACCGCACCACGAGCATACCTTATATAACCTAATAAAATGAACTTCATACAATTTAAAGATCGAAGTATAGGTTTTGATGCATCTTTTGCTGGACTTCGCCAAATGCCAATTTGGAACACCAGAATAGTAATCCACAAGGCCACCTCCTATGTTGATTTTTAATCTATTATATGTAAACCACTAGCTGTCCGCTACAAATAAGAAGTCGCCCATTATGGACGACTTCTTATTTCGCTATATACAAAATATTAATGCGGATCGTGTTGATCTGGTACTTGTGGTTGTGGTTGTGGTGATTCTGGTGGTTGTGGCTGAGGTAGTTGCGGGGGCTGTGGCTGAGGTGGATACGGCTGCTGTGGGTCATGTGAATCTAGAGCCTGGGGATCATTCACTACAACGATTCGATGATTGGAACTTAACAAATTATCTTGATTGCCATGAGCACTTACTGCCGAGAAGATAGACAAAATAAACAACGCTATCATTAATAATAACGTTTTCTTCATCTTTTAATAACCTCCCTTTTTATAAATATTATAATAATAACAAAACAACTATATGACAAAAATCCAATTTAACCAAAAAGCATTCACCTAAATAGGTAGATGCTGCTTATGCCTCTCTAACATTAAACCACGCTAAACTACGCAGAGTAAAAATGCCGATATAAGAAAAGACTTGACTTGTGCCAAGTCCTCGGATGCAGGCAGAAGCCTTAGTCGTTCTTACTTGGAATCAAGAAAGTGTTATACTTTCTGATTCCGTAAAAAAACCGTCACCTAGCAGTTTGCTAGATAACGGTTTATGCTACTGTTAATTATTAATCTGCGAACCAATCCATATCCCAATCAAACCAGCTGCAATTTCTCTCATTGTATTATCATGACGTTCCCTTTCTCTCTCTTGTCGATGGTGCCATTCTCGCTCACTCTCATGATGCCGACGCCGCATCTCCCGTTCGTGCCGTTCATTTTCAGCACGCTCCCTACGCTCCCGTTCATGTCTTTGTCTTTCATGTCGCTCGCGTTCATGCCGATCTTGATCATTTCGATCATCATGGTGCCGCATGGGAACTGGTTCACTGTGTAACGATGAAGCTTCTATTACTGATGCACCAAAACCGATCTGCATCAGGCCTACCATTGAGAAAATAGCTATCTTTTTAACTATGCTTTTCATAAACGATCACTCCCTTAATTTCCTACTTTAAGTATATTATAGAAATATGACAGAATTGTGACTGCTTAGTCAGCTTATGTTAATTTCCTAGTATAAAGCTACATAGAAAACTGCCCTTACTCCTGGATTTCACAGGCGCAAGGGCAGTTTCGTATTTGGATTAATTATTTTTTCCGTTACTATACGATATAACTTATTCAGGTTGAATTGGCAGAGTAAGGCAACGCATGCATTATGCAAGCCACCCTCTATCCTCTAGATACTTTTCAACCTCTTTGAAATTTTCAAAAGGAACAAATTCTTGTTGTTCTTTACTGAGCAATTCCTTTAGATCCTTTTTGGCAAAAGCAATATCGGCTTCTTTGGCTGCTCCTAAGTCTGGCTCGCTATCTCCAGCAAAAAAGACTATGTCAAATTCCTTTTTCAAATCTGCTACTACTTTTGCTTTATTAATACCAAAAATCTCAGAAAAATATGGGCTCCCTTCATCCGGAGTAATTTCGATACCCCCATCTTTGTATACTCCGCCCATAGAAATAACCTTCACACCTTCAATCTGTCGATGAGCAAGTAATCGATCAATATAATAACTTGTCCCAGCACTTAGGATATAAAACTCCCCGCCTGCCTTTTGTACTCTATGAATAAAATCTACCGCATATTCATCCAAAGGTATACGGTGAATTTCAATCAGAATCTCTTCCTCAGTTTTCCCTATCGACCCCAAGATTTTATTTAGAAATTCTACATTAATCTTTTTCGTTTTTTTCCAATCCTCATAAAACTGCATGCCCCATTCCTGCAGATAGGTATCAATAATAATATGATAAAAATCTCGATCCGTTAATGTCCCATCAAAATCTGATACAAAAGCAAACTTTTTCAAAATAATTCCTCCATTTTAGCTTCGGCTATTGCTATATCCTTGCTTACTTTAGTGATTGAAGTCTAGCTAGTAAAACGTATCAGCAGTATCTCATATTTCGACACTTATTTCAAACTTTTCTTTGTGGTTAATCAAGCCTTTCATATCCGCTAAATTGCATCTAAAAAACCTTACCAATACGATTATTCATAAGAAGATCTGGTAGACAAGCTAAAAAAATAATCCATTTGCCATCAAAAATGTTATTCGTTATAATAATTATTCCTCAGACTGTAGGCAAGACAAAAGGGATTTTCAATGCGATTATGGCTCGAAAATCCCTTTCTATTTTGGAACAATGTTAATGTCCCTATTTCTCTACAATACGCCCATTAAATTGTATAAATTTATTGGGTTTTTTCCTTTAACACTTCTTTGAGTAACTCTAACGCACTTTCTTCCTCAGGGCTGTTGGTGGCAAGTTCACCCCGAAAGGCACGGGCCAGGATGGATTTTTTCATATGGTCTATCTTTTCAATGACAGCACAGAGTTCTTTAGCTTTTTGTTCATTTTCCAAGAGGCTGTCGAGAATGCGGACGATTTCTTGTTGTTCTTGTAGTGGTGGAACTAATATTTCATACTTATATAGTAAATCAGAACTGATACTTTCAACTGTTGTTCCGTTTTTAGCGCACTTATTTCTTATATCAGATTCTTTACCCAAACAATACCAGTAAAAGAATTTAATATCGATATCTCTTGGTATTATAGCTTTCATATCCTGATTCACTGTGACTGGTCGTGTTGTTATTGCTATTGGCAATATTCTTCGCAAAATGCCACTTCTAACAACAAATAAAACTGCGGCATTTGGTATGAGTTTTGCACTTGAACTATCTACAGCAATTTCTGTAATTTTATCCTCTGTATCTTTTATATATACAGATTTCATATCTTTCGGTGTAACCCACAACAAATTTCCATCTATCCAAAATTGTGGATTGCTTTTGCTTGGTGTTCCACCGCCAAACCACTTACCGCATTTTCCTAATGCTTTCTTCACCCAATCCTTTTTGAAATTCACTCCATTCTCCTCACGCCATTCTCTGGTCAGTTCCCCAGTAAAAGCTTTATGCAGTATGGCGGATTTTCTTTTTTCAAAGGAGTCCAGGGCGCTTTGGACAAGTTCCTTGGCGCGGTCGAGCTTTTCGAAAAGGGATTCGATTAAAGCAACGATTCTTTGCTGTTCTTTTAAAGAAGGTAATGGAATGATAATTTCACCTAACTTTTGCGCATTTACTCCTGGCTGAGCACTACCTTTTTTATTTTCAATAATTTGATTCCAGTAATATGAGCTATTCATGAACAGCCACATGTATGCAGGATCAATGTGACTGATTGGTGAAATTCTTATTAAATATGATGCAAATACAGCATCAGGGGGATTACTAACTAAATAACTTTTTCCTGTAGTCGCACCAGTCCTAGCAACTACTATATCACCATTATTCACTTTATACTTGTCATAATCCTTATCTATTATCTTGCAGTATGGCACATTAATCCAATCAATATTGTTGTCTTGAATATCAGTTATTCTAAGAAATTGTGGTCCTATTTTATCATTAGATGCCGATTCAGTATATCCATACTGTAACCTGTCTGCTAAAAATTTAAACCTCGTCCATACCCAATTTTCTGCCACCTCATATGGTTTGTCCTCATCCTTAACCAGTGCCTGTTCTAGTAGTTCTTCCAGCGACAGCTTTTCTTTTTTCGCCATTACTTGCCACCGCCCAGGCTTTTCAGTTCCTTTACTACACTCAGTATTAAATCTACAGCTTCCTCTAGCTGAGCCACTATTTCTTCACCGCTTTCCACCGGGTCTTGGAGATCTTCATAATCAAGGACACTGTCATCGCGGATTAGGCCTATATCTAGACTATTACCTTTTTCGGCAATCTGTTCTCTGGTGAAAACGCTCCAGCGTTCATCTTGGATTGCTGACCTGTCTTCGGCAGTATAGGCTTCAATGAAGTCATTAAAATGTTCTTCTTTAAGGGGTGTCGTCTTACCGAAGTTAGGCATGTTGGTACGCATATCATAAACCCAGACTTCTTTGGTGTTATCTTTGTCTGTTTTACCTTTGGTAAAGAATAGCACATTGGTTTTCACGCCTTGGGCGTAGAAAATGCCTGTCGGCAGCCTTAGTATGGTATGTAGATTGCATTTTTCCAGCAAGTCGGCTCTGATTTTTTGTCCATCATTGTCCTGGAACAGTACATTATCAGGCAGGACCACTGCCGCTCTTGCTTGTCCATTTTTCTTTAGGCAACGATAGATATGTTGAAGAAAGTTAAGCTGTTTATTCGACGTCATATAGGTTAAATCATCTCTGGTTACTCGCTCTCCACCTTGCTTGGTACCGAAAGGGGGATTTGTTAATACTACGTCATAATCCTTAATCTGTGTACCTAAACTAGACAGGGTATCACCGAGAAAAATTTCACCCTCAATGTCATGAAGCATGGCATTCATTAATGCTAAACGATGAGTCTCATGTACAAGCTCCACACCTGTAAAGGCTTGCTTCTTTTGAAAATCCTGATCTGCTTCCGACAAATCAAATAATTTATCTGTATTTTTCTTAATGTGCTGATCGGCAGCGATCATAAAACCAAATGTACCACAAGCGGGGTCATTGCATTTTTCCCCTGGCTTCGGATCTACCAACTGAACCATGATATTGATGAGCGGTCGAGGAGTGAAATATTGACCCGCCCCTGATTTTTTCTCATTAGCGTTTTTCTCTAACAATCCTTCATAGAGATTACCAAGACCTTCTTCTTTGGCACTATACCAATCTAAGGCATCAATGGACTTGATAATCTTTTCTAGATTCTTCGGCTCATCAATGTTGGAATTTGCCCCAGAATAAATTTGCTTGATTCTGCCTTGGCTTTGTTCCCCAAGGTCTAATAGTAGTCGGCGGTAGAATGTTTTTAACTCTGTGCCTTCTTTTTCCACCAGTCTGTCCCAGCGATATTCTTCAGTGATATTATCTTCTGTTTCTGTCTCCTTGGCCATCTTTAAAAACAATATATAAGTCAGTTCGGTTACATATTGATGATAGGTGATACCATCATCCCGAAGCACATTACACAAATTCCAAAGTTTTGCTACGATTTCTGTATTATTCATTATTCTTCAATCCTTCCTAAGGCCATCCTATATATCTTCATAAAACAACCCTATCAAAGATAGGGTTGTGCCAGTTGATCCTTACATTATAACATTCATGAGTTAATTTACCACATATAGTTTATCATATATTTCAATCCATACTTGTTTTAGTTTTGCGCCAAGTATTTTTCAAAATACTCTTCTTATTATCTATTGTTTTAATCGCCAGCTAATCGCGAATGAATTGCCAACCTATCGCCAACTTTTACTATTATAACATTGTTAAGCTAGCTTACATCATATAACGTATCATTAATTTCATTGATAACTTGTTCTAGTTTTCCACCGAGTATATTATCAATTTTCTTAAATCCGCCCTGGCTTTTGAAAGCTCCTGTATTAAATACGTCTTTATCAATCACACTTTCGATTAATAATTGTTTTTCAATTCTGTCTAGCCAGCTTTCTTGAATCTTGGTCCATTGGTGCATTTTCTTTACTTTTTTCACGGCATTTTTTATGCGTTCATCATGATTCATTAACGTACTGCCAAGGGCTTGTCTTCTGATGAAGCTGATAATATCGGCAGTTATTTCTTCGTTGCTCATGCTACGCCATGCTGTATTTAGATTGGTCTCGTTATAACCATGAATATCAAGCTCTAATTTTAATTCTTTTAATGCTTGTCTAGTAAGCTCTTTGGGTCTAGTGCATACAATTTCGAGGGCTGGTATCTTATTCATATTTTCTTTTATATAAATACTAAATTTCTCGATATAGTCTTCTGGTTTTGTTGCATCGCCATAGCCTCTGGAATGTTCTTTTAAGGCATCGGGATGATTGGATATAATAATCCCGCCATTTTGCAAACCCACTTTCTGATCTAAAAAGTCTACGAGCTTCACATTCTCTTCTAGTTCTCTGATAATCCGTTCCATATCGCCAAGCTGAATGTGTTGAATTAGTTCATCTGGTGTCTTACCACCTGCGATATGTGCAAATTGTTCTAGTTGTTTCTTATCATATTGCCGTTTTTTCCTTTGCAGCTTTGCCACGATTTGCTCGATTACACTTTTCTTGTGTTCCATGGTAGAAAAAGCGGCAAGTTCATTGACTAATGTTTTAAATTCAATCGCCACATTCTTTACTACTGGCTTCATATTGGTGATGTCTTCTAAGGATTCATACAAACCGACGGCATCATAAATAGTGAAATGGGTTTTCTGAATATCACTACATAACCGTGTTGCTCTACCTAGCATTTGTTCATAGAGAATTCTAGATTTCACTCTTCTTAAAAATACCAGATTACAAATGGCTGGTACATCGATACCAGTAGAAAGGAGGTCAACGGTAACGGCAATATTGGGGTAGGTCTCATTTTTAAACCGCTTTATCATACTGAGTGGATCTGTTATCGAACCAGTAATCTTCTTAATCGCATCATCATACACTTCGACACCCATCTCTGAATAGATATCCTTTAATAAGGTGACGATTAAATCTGCATGATTGTCAGTAGCCGCAAAGATCAGGGTTTTCTTAGAACCTTCAGGATCAATGTCTTTGGCGATTTCCTGCAATACGACTTTGTTAAAATTCTCGTTAATTACCTTTTTATTAAAACTCTCAATCTCAAAATTCAGTTCGTCTGGAAGATCATCAATATTGATTACTTTTCCCGTTTCTATCTCATATGCTTCCACGGACTCGCCTTTATCAAAATGAATACCTGATTCTTTTAGTTGTGTTGTTAATTGATGGGGTGGTTCATGGTCTACCAAATATCCATCAATGACAGCTTCTCGATAGGTATATTTATATACAGGATCACCAAATAAAGTTTTCGTATGGAGAGCCGGAGTTGCTGTTAAAGCAATTTTGGCAGCATCAAAGTACTCTATGACCTGGGTGTATTTACTGACATATTCGGTCTGGTCCCTGATTTCAAGCTCTACTTCGCCCATTTCCTTATCTAAGATGTAACCTCGATGGGCCTCATCGATTACGATGCAATCATAATCATCTACCTTCGGCATGCGATCTAAATCTTCATTGCAGAGTATCCGCCTTACCATGCCTTGTACGGTTGATATATGGATTTTTGTTTCACTATCTGGCTTTAACTCGTCTATCCCTTTGATGTCATAGATATCATAAAATTTCTCTAGACCTTCAATTACTACTTCCTTAAAAGTATCTTCCGCTTGGTTTCCCAAGGCTTTTCTGTCTACTAAAAATAGTATTCGTTTAAATCGCTTGGCTTTCAATAACCGATACATGATACCAACTACAGTTCTCGTTTTACCTGTCCCAGTAGCCATGGCGAGAAGTGCTGTCCGTTGTCCCTTTTCTATGGTTTCTTCTACTTTTTCTATAGCCTTGATCTGATAGTCCCGTAATCCTAAGCCACTTTTGCTTGTTAGGTATTCCGTATCTTCCTGTTTTAATCGTTCATGCGCTTCTTGTTCATCAAACTCCAATAGTTTTTTTAATCCTTCGGGAGTATACCAGCCCTGAAGGGCTTTTGCATGATTGGTACTCTTTCTGCTATCTACAAACCATATGCCTGATTTGGTTTCAATCTGTTTCAAATACTCTCTGCCATTAGTAGAAAACAGAAAAGGCACATAACAATCCTGCCACTTGCCGCTGACATATTCCAGATGTTCCTTCTTTATATTTCTGGCATACTCCTTACTTTGATCAAGGTCTGCAGCAACATCTTTACTGGCTCTTTTTGCTTCTACTATGCCAACCAATTTTAATCCGATAAAAAGTGCATAGTCTGCTCGTCCGTGATTACGTGTATTGGAGTTAGTAGGCCACTCTGCTATCGCCATATTTCTATTTTTTATCGGTCGAGTGCCGTGTGCATATCTAAGGACTTCCGTATCTGCTTCCCACCCAGCGGCTCGCAATTTACCATCAATAATTTTTCTAGTCTCTGCCTCATCCAACTTCACAAACCCGGCTGCCTTTTGCGATTGTTTTTTTCGTTGTGCTACTACTTCTATTGTTGATTGCTGTTTCAGTGCTTCTAATGTCTCTTTCAGCTTTTGATTTTCTTTTTCATAAGCTTCAGTTAATCTATTGTTTTCTTGTTTTAAGTCTTTCATTTCATTTGCTGCCGATTTATGTATAGGCTCAATATATTTTTCCGGTTCAAAACTCCAATCACCATAGGTTTGCATGAACCAAACGCCCAACTTGTACGCCATCTTCGTAAGCACTTTTGCGTCGTTCTCTGAATGATATCCGTCATGGGCGGCTACATTCCGTTTGGTTCTTAGGGTATATAAGATATCGTTGATATCATTTGATAATAAGTCATTTCTTTTTAAGATGCTGATTCTACTGGCTAACTTACCATCGGCAGGCTCATCTAGATTATCATAGGCAAACATAAATTTTACTAATACTTCGGCAAACATTCCTAGTTTAATCAGGGTAGTATTTGAGTCTTCTTGTATATTTTTTTCAGCAAGGGCGCCCAACTGCGCAAGCATGGGCCATCTGCCATTAAGAAATTCAAAATTACTATTGCTCATTACTAGTCCTCCTGCACGTTTAGTAGTACGGATTATTGCATGACATACTAAGATTTGCATATTTATATTATTCATCAATTGACTGGATATAAGCTTATATTCCTTCTTCTACGCTTCTTCGTAACTCCTAACAAGTAATGCCTCTACCTTGCGCAGGTCGTCATGACTACGGAGAGTTATTTCCAAATCCCCTGTACCCCAATGACCTATTGTCCGCACATCACGAGAGAATCCAGATTCCAATAATACAGTATCTGGATCTAATTTCAAATAGACAAGAAGCGATTTCTTTTGAATGACCACACAAGCAAAATTCTTAATTCGACGATAAGTCATATAAAGCTTGAGTTGCTTTTCTGAGACATCATCTCCTAATGCCAATAGAAAAGCTTGAATCGACTCAAATAGATTCAACATCTCTGGATCTAACTCTTCTAACCACTGAGCAACAGACTTATCACCGCTCCTTTTTATACCCTCTACTTGTTCAATAGCCTTGCTATGAATAGGTGTACTGGCACTGTTAGAATAAACCAGTTCCAAGGCAATGAGATCTGCCCCAAACTTACAATACTTCATCAAATCAATATTGCGATTAATTTGTTTAACCGCATGCTCATCGTATTTAGTATAAGATGCTGCTACGCAGATAAGCCTAGGTCCAGTCCAATCAATCTGTTCCGCTTTCTGTTTACCCATCTTCTCCATAACGAGCAATTTGAATTCACCCTTGTGATCAAGCAGCCAATCTAAGTAAAACAGCCCTTGATTTATTACATTTTCGTTAATAGCTCGCTTATATTCAATGATAACAGGGCACCCGTTTTCGTCTAATCCTAACGTATCAATTCGACCACCATGGGTCTTACCAGTTGTATATTCAGATTGCAAGAAACCAACACCAAGAAAGACTTCAAGATTTTTTTCCATAATTGTCTGGAGAGATTTTTCCAATTCAATAGTCTTTCTAGCCAATTCTACCGCATTATTTCCATTCAGTTGGAATACTTTTGTTTCACTCATGTAATGAGCATCCTTTCTTACTTCATTTTCTATTTTATCGCATTTTGCTGGTAGTAACGAACGTGATAAAACCAAGTCTTACTCATCTAACGTCATTGGAATCTCAATATGTTCTGATACCGTAGATAAAAGAATATCAATTAGCTCTTGATCCATAAATTGATATTCATCAGGTATATTGAGGCATACAACTTTTTTGTTTGGGAGTATATCACTGAAGCTTTCTCTAAGCCGTCTTATATGTTTCTTTTCCATTACAAAAATGAAATCGGCCCATCCAATATGTCCCCTTGTTACCTTAATACGAGCTTTGTCCTCAGTCCCTGCCGACCTCACTTCATAACCATTAACACCATGAAATATTTTCTCGGCAGTTAAGCTTCGCCATTTGTTTCTACTGCATATAAATAGTAGTTTTATTTTTAGTCACCATCCATATATCTTTCAATTTTCACTACTATGTCGAATCTAAAAGAGAAGATACCCACAATCTGCACCAGGTAGATTATGGGTATCTTCTCTTTATTAAATGCTAAATCCTGCTAAAATTTTACAATAAACATTGTTTTACCAAGATAGGGTTCTGTTTCAGGCTTTCATCTTCGGAACAATTAACCTATCCCTCATAACTTTAATATTAAACGGGAGTTTCTAATATCTTTAATCGCCAACCAATCGCCAAGATTCTTTCTATCCATTTACATAAATATACTAAAGTAGTTCGAACAAAAGCCAATAGATTCCCAAGATAAAACAGAAAAAGGCCGTTCCAAAGTACAATGTTTTCTTAGGAACCCTTTCTGGATTCGCGATGTGATTTCCTACCCCTATTAAGATGATACCTAGAAAAATCATACCCATACTAGCTAAAAGCTGAGCAAATAAAGAAAAATCGTCTAGCTTCCCCGTAATCATCATTACACCTACTATGGAGCCAATAATAATACTATACATTCCAACAAAATTAATTATATTATATTTTTTTCTGTCTTTAATGACGTATACGAAAAACACCAAAATTGCAAGAAGCATAGCCATAAGATTCAATGGATACTGTAAGTGTAGACAAATAGGCGTTATTATTGAACTAATTAGAAGGCCTTGCCAAACTGATAGCTCCTTGTCCATAATACATATCTCCTTTATGGATTGGTCTATTGTTTAGTCATCATCATTAGGCATGTCGATTACATCTACAACTTCACATTCCATGTTTAAAGGAGCTTTTTAATTCATGGGAGCTCCTTTAAGGTCTCCATAAATAACCAAAAATACTGGATTTATCAAAATTAGCACCAAAAACGATGCCTACGTAATCATTTCTGTACTTAAAGAGAGGTTTTAATTTATACTAAGCGGGAATTTTTAATATCTATAATCGCCATGTAATCGCCAACTAATTGCCAAGTAATCGCCAAGATTATTTCTATCTAGTTATATAAATCTGCTAAAGTAATACTTATTAATAGGAACAGCAACCGAACTTTTCCCGATACATCATATTTATGTTCCAAATTTCTTCTATCGGTACGATGGACCTTGCTGGATTAATTACCTCTTCACTTCTTGTCCATATATGAGGATATATTAGAATTCCATGATTCCCATTGGTTTGTTTGACCCCTTCTTCCCAACGATTCCATCGGAACGTCTCATAAAACTGTTCTAACTTTCCTGTGCAAGCCCAATACAAAAACTCCGAATACCCCATCTCCAGCCACTCCCATTCTAGTGTATCTGGAGCAAGATAAAATACATCTCCTATTTTTCCATCAAATAATCCACGATTTAAAGCAAAGAATCCACCTACTACATCGTCTGCAATGAGCAAACCGCCATCTAATTTCCTTGCTTTTCTTTGGGTATCAAATTGATTCCATGTTGATAAGTTTCTAGGCAGCAAGTTATGCCCTGATCCCAAGAAACGTAACCAACCATTATCAAATAATATCCCTCCTGTATGATAAGCGACTGTGCCTAATGAGGATCGAGTCGTAACCTGTAAATCGCATAGAACTTTGTCAGCTTGATGCTTACTAACTGGAAGAACTTCTACTTTATTCCTTGCTTTTGAAAGCCATTTTTGTATAAGAGGCCATGCAGAATCTTTTTTATTAATCAATTCATCAAGTGGTCTCATAAATTTTCATTCACTCCTTTCTATTAAAGTTCAAGTCTTAACAACATAAAGAAGACTTGATTCAGATGGAGTTTTAACTCCATCTGAATCTTAGTCGCACTTATCCAGGGACTTAGCCGCTCTTAACTCCCACTTATAGAAGATGGGAGTCTTAGAGCGGTTTAGTCATCGGATAAACTAAGAGCCCTATGATTACAAGAACCATGACGCCGAAATTAATGGCTACTATAAAGGTAAGCAAATGGGTGTTATCACGATCCAATTAGAGCCCTCCCTTGCATGGGAATTCTTCCTTAGAGCCTACACCGAACCCTCCTGCCCGATAATTGTCAACGGGTGGCTAGAGTAATAGGAAAGGACTGTGTTGAAACATTAGTTTCATCACAGTCTAACTTGCTGCTATTTTCTCCTCAGGGCGTTATAAAGCTTCGCTGATTCAGTGGCAATAAAATTGCTGGAATACGTATGATCGCCGGTCGCTGTAAAAAAGCTGATCAGGATCGGATCATGGCCATCCTGGATTACCCCTACATCACAAAGAATCTCATCCAGTTCACCCACCTTATGAAATACAGGAGTCAACATGTAGCGCGGGATTTCGTCATTATAAATCGTATTCGCCAGTTCGTATTTTAGCTGCTCACTTTTGCCTTTATTCAGGTACTTGTCATTATAGATCTTCTCAAATACTTTACCCATTTCGTAGGGTGTAGTTACACTATGGTATTGATATTTCCTAAAAGCATCTTCATTATGAATTTGGGTTTTGCGAAGCTCAAGATTCTTGACAGTCTGACTCAAAACATCCTTGTGGTCGGTGTCCATCTCATTTAACAATTCCTCAAATGAATTGTTGTCACTAACCGTCATCATCAGCTGAATTTGCTGATCATATTGACTGGCCTTGGCTGAATCGGCCTGAGGATACAAATATTTATAGGTCGCTAAGGCAACCACTAATTTGCTGGTTGAAGCCGAGGGAAATACATCATCCTTGTTAAATTCGATGGTCCGACCAGTTTTCAAATTTTGAGCAAAAACGCCAACTCGGCCATCAAACTTTTGCAAATCGTTTTTTATTTCTCGCTCAAGGGGAGAAGCTGCCAAGGCTTGAGCAGTAACGAGAGTCAATAATGCAAGTAGTATCGTAATCTTTTTTATCATGTAGCCACCTCAAAATAATTTATCTTTGGAAAGTTCAATACGTTTTGTATGTATCCGATTTTCTTTCTTGTATAGTATAGAATAAAACCATGACCAAATTATGACAAAGCAGCCGGATTCTGCTATTAAAAATTCGTCGAATTAAGAAAAGACTTGGCTTGTGCCAAGTCCTCGGACGCAGGCAGAAGCCTTAGTCGTTCTTACTTGGAATCAAGAAAGCGTTATACTTTCTGATTCCGCAAAAAAGAAGATACCCCTAATCTACTAACAAGGTAGATTAGGGGTATCTTTTCTCTATTCAATTTGCATTTAAATCGATTGGCAAATACTTAAAATTTCATGTGGTTTATTCACGATATAGTTCGGGTCTTCCTTCTTCGCATTATCAATATGATCAAATCCCCAACTTACCCAGATTACGTTGACACCACTTTTTTTGCCCGCAATAATGTCTCTTGCTTCGTCCCCAACATAAATCACTTCGGAATCTTCCAGGTTCTGGGCTTTCATAAATCTTTTAATATCTTCATTCTTGCCAAACATATTGTTTGAACAGATAATTTCACTAATGAAGTCAATCTGGTTACGCTTAAGACATTCTCTTATATTTTGCTCCGCATTTGTTGATACAATTGCCAGTTGAAAACCACTGGCGTTTAACTCTTCCAATAGTTCCTTAACCCCAGCAAACAAAGTAAGATCCTTTATGGAGTGCTTATATAGTTTGTAAATATCGAGGGCTAGAAGTGGAAGTTTAAATAATTTAAAATCAAGAAATTTAGCTCTCTCCATAATCGATAATCCTTTTATATAGGCAATATCCTTTTCCTCTATCTTATTTGCATTGTACTCCCGAGCAAGCCGATTATACACTTCGATAACAACATGCAGTGAATCAACCAAAGTACCATCAAAGTCAAATACTACGTACTTTACCATAAGAATCGTATCCTCCTTTTTAACTTATTACCACCCCATATTCAGTAATATGTTACATCAAAAAGGAAGATACCCGTAATAATCTAATTATTTAGGTAGATTATTATGGGTATCTTCCTTTTACATTATTACTATTATGTAAGCCCCTAGGAAATCCTAGATAGTAACTGAAATTGATATCCAAATGCCTCAATTTCATCACGAGTGAGGATGATACCCTCTGGAGGCCGAGTGTTGAGCTTAAACACCACTGCCTGCTGCCCCGCTTCTTGATGGAAGTCAATTCGATTTAAAGTGACTTCTGTTTCCAGAAGGTCGCTTATTACTTCTGCTGTCGCTTTGTGTCCTACTGCAGAAATAATTTTTGGAGCGTACTGAATTAGTTTTTTGCATTCTTCTAGGCTGATTGTTCGACAGGAATACTCTCCATCTGCCGTAATGATTGCACCATTTAGGATAGCGATGGGTTGCCTATTTACCATTTTATATTTCTCCTTTGTAATTTAAAATGGACGTTCCTTTAATACATGATTCGATTTCCCTATAAGCTCTAATTGAAGATTGTTCATTATAATTTGGCGAAAACCGGTTAGCAAATCCATGCTCACCAGGTAGTTTTTCTACTTGTATATTACTAAAGTTATGTAACCGTAAAATCAATTCATCGACATCAAACGATTTTTCTTCACTAGGAAAAAACAATAAGACAGGGCATTTAGGCTTGATCTCAACATAGTCTCGTATTCTTGAACCATAAAATCCAATACTTACATCGCACAAACCAGTTTGGCTACCCAACCAAGCAAGTGTAGCCCCTACACTATAACCCAACACATATACCTTTCTATACTTACGTCGTACATTATGTAGAACCTCTTTTACCTGCTTAAATGCACTTTCAAAACCAACAGTATTCATAAAATAATTATAGGCCATCGTTTCTTGGTCATAACTAAATGGCTCTCTGCCATTAAGCAAATTAGGAACAATCATATCAATCTCATACTTTGAAAACTTTTCGCATACATCCATGATATGTTCGTTACGTCCATAAATTTCATGTAGAATCACAAGCACTGTATCAGAATGATGAATATAGGTTAACATCAATATCTCCGTCCCATTACTTATCCTATGTTTCTTTGCTTCTTCTTTTCGAAAACATCTTATCTTTCTATTTCATTTACCATTACAAATGCAAACTCCTGCAAACTAAACTAGTTTGCAGGAGAGTATTTTTAAAATTGTCTTCCTAGATTTCTGTTATCCCACTTTAGACGCTATTCCGCTATTTGTACGACGTAGTAATAAGATAAGTAGCAGTGCGAGGGCGAAAAAGAGGATGAAGAATAGGAAGCTGTTGTCTATGGAATGAACCAAACTATTTTCTATATTTTGATCCTGTGCCTCCAATCCTCCCATTAATGCCTGAGATATGATGTCTGGTGCCACGCTGAACTCCACTGCTGCCAACGCCAAGGTTTGGCTCAATGCTCTACCCACATTATAGATGGTATAAAACATCCCTGAAGCGGATCCAGAGTGCTCCCTCGGTGCAGCCGAAAGGACGGTCTTCGCCAGGGAGGGCCAAGCAATTCCATTGGAGATGGAAATAATAATCAATGGTACCACTATTGCAGCCATGGACAATTGCAATCCTAGGTTCCCCAAGAGAAATAAACCACCTGAGAGAAAGATAAGGCCGATCATCATCATGCGCACCGGGCCAAAACGATCAGCAAGTACACCACCTAAGGGACCCATAATAAGCTGTGGCGCTGATAACGGGATCAGCAGCATTCCTGACTGTAGGGGACTTAGGTGCAGTGCCCCCTGAAGATAAAGGGTTAAAAGAAAAGTGATACCAAAGTAGCCAATACAATAATTTAGCGTAATCCCCAATCCCGCTGAGTAATGTATATTGGACAATAAACTAAAATTGAACATTGGGTGCTTTACCCGTAATTCGGTGATGACAAAGGCAATCCAAGCCACCAACGTTGTTAGAAACAAGCCAAGAATTGGTGCCGATACCCAGCCCCACACCTGCCCTTCGGAAAGGGCGATTAATAGTGCGACTAATCCGATACCGAAAGTCGACATACCCATCCAGTCCGTCTTTGACTTTACAGGAGCATCTGTGTCTTCGAGAACGAACCAAGCAGCGATCATTCCAATCACCCCAAAGGGCACAGTTACGAAGAATATAGCTGGCCATCCATATTGGCCGATTAGTGCTCCGCCAACCACTGGACCTGCGATGGATCCAATTACCCAGGAAGTAGAGTTGATTCCCACTGCCAAGCCAAGTTGATGAGGCGGGAATGTCCGCACAATGATTGGTGTAGCTGTAGCTAGAGCTAAGGCAGCGCCAGCTCCTTGAATAAATCTAAAAATTATTAGAGTAGTTCCTGAGTTGGCTATACCGCATAGCACCGTGGCAATTGTGAAAATCCCAAATCCCAAAATGAAAATAGGTTTTGTTCCTACCATATCCGCCCACCTTCCTGCAGGGAGCAAAAATATGGTGCTAGTAATAATATAAGACGTAATAATCCATAGTCCTGTTACCATCGTAATATGCAATCCTTCTACCATACTGGGTAATCCGATAATAACGATAGTAGCATCCACATTAGTAATAAATGAAACTAACGTCACAACGGCCAAAACAATCCACTTTCGTGGCCATACATTTATCATATAAATCCTCCTCTTATTATGGCAGAGTGAACAAAGGGTTTGCTCACTGCATTCTTTCAACTTATTGCCTATGCCTAGTTTACAGGAGATTAACTATCATGTAAAATGAATGAATATGATATAACGATTCGTTTTTAACGATAGATAAAGAGGAGGACTTAACGTGGAGAGCAATGAACTGCGCATTTTCCGGGCAGTTGCCCAGGAAGGCAGCATTACAAAGGCGGCACAAGCTCTAGGCTACGTTCAGTCAAATGTGACTGCTAGGGTGCAACAATTGGAAACGGAGTTAAAAACACAACTATTTTATCGTCAACGAGGCATGGTATTAACTCCAACAGGTGAAAAACTATTGTGTTACGCCGAACAAATTCTACACTTACTTGACGAAGCAAAAAAAGCGATGAGTGATTCTATAGAACCGAATGGACGCTTATCCATCGGCGCTAACCAAACGGTTTCAACACTCAATCTCCCACAAATTTTAGCTCAGTATCACAAAGCTTATCCCAAGGTTGATTTGTCACTCACAACAGGTTCAACAGATGAACTTGTGCATAAGGTACTACATTTTCAACTAGACGGTGCATTTGTTAAAGCATCTGTCAAAGACGATAATATTGTAGAAGAACTTGTATCTGAAGAAACCCTCGTATTGATTACCAGCCCTGAGGACCTTGATATGAAAGCAATCTATTCCAAACCCTTTCTCATGAGCCCTGTAGGATGTCCCAATCGGGACCAACTTGAAAGTTGGCTTAAGGCAAACGCGATTAACCATCTACGATTTATGGAATTCAATAATCTTGATGCCATTATTGGCGGTGTAATAGCCGGTCTAGGTGCATCCTTCGTCCCTCAATCTGCCATTGAAAAACATGAAAAGCTTGGACTTTTACGATCCTTTTCAATTCCTCAGCAATATAGTTCAACTAAAACATTCTTGATTCGGCATAAGGCTGCTTTAATGACGAGCGCTCTGGATAAATTTATTGAGATGGTAGAAACAAGCACCCCTTATCACCCGATAGTATCCCTTGATTTATTAAAGATGCAGTAAACTCGCATAACCGTACAATCTGTACATTTTTTACCTGCATAAAAAAGATGGACTTGGTATCAACGGTACCAAGTCCATCCTTTGCGATTTTCTTTAATTTCATTTACTGTTTTTTTATTTTTATAAAAGAAACCGTAACATCCCTGTCACATTCAGCAATTATAATTAGCATTAATTTAAACTTATTGGAGGATCAACTTATGGTATTAAAACCTAAAAAAAATTATTATTTAGATATCGCCTTACTATTGTTTGGAGTCGTGAGCATCATGACAGGAATTGCTCTATCGATAAAGCCACCTGCTTTAATGCCATATCTCAGGGCCATGAACGTTAAATCTCTGCATGAATGGGCAAGTTATGCCCTTACCGTTTTCGTTATACTTCATGTTGTATTCCATATGGACTGGATCAAAGCAATGACAAAAAACACGATTAACACGAAGAATGACGCTTAACTTTAGACTTAGAGAATTCTAAAATGTCTTGCAAAAAAATGAAGGATGTTTCACCTTGTGAAACATCCTTCATTTTTTATAATCACTTTATCAAATTCTTATTTTAAATGTTTGTCTAAAATCAATGACAATACCTACCTATTTCTTATACTAACTCTACAATTGTTGCTACGCCTTGCCCACCACCAATACATAAGGTTGCCAAGCCTACTTTTGCATCCTTTTGCTTCATTCCGTGTAAAAGTGTTACCAAAATACGAGCTCCACTTGCTCCTATCGGATGTCCAATCGCAATCGCTCCACCATGGATATTAACTTTTTCCTTAGCAAAACCGAGTTCTTGACCTACCGCCAAGAACTGAGCTGCGAAAGCCTCATTGGCTTCAACTAAATCAAGATCTGCTACTGTTAAACCAGCCTTAGCCAGTGCCTTACGAGTAGCTGACACAGGTCCCATCCCCATAATGCTTGGATCGACACCTCCCGAGCCAAAAGAGCGAATCCTTGCTAACGGCGTAATACCTAATTCTTTCGCTTTATCAGCCGACATGAGCAATATGGCCGCTGCCCCATCATTAATACCAGAAGCATTGCCAGCAGTAACTGTCCCTTCTTTCTTAAAGGCAGGCTTTAGCCCACTCAATTTTTCAGCCGTTGTCCCTGCTCTAGGGAATTCGTCTGTATCAAAAATAACTTCACCTTTTTTAGTCTTAATAACAATTGGTACAATTTCTTCTTTAAATGCACCATCTGCAATTGCTTGAACAGCTTTTTGCTGGGATTCTACTGCTAATTGATCTTGTTGTTCACGGCTAATACCATACTTTTCTGCAACATTTTCAGCGGTAATACCCATATGGTAATCATTAAATGCACACCACAGACCATCCTGGATCATCGTATCAACAACTTTTGCATTGCCCATACGAAGTCCCCAACGCGCCTTAGTATCGAGCACATAGGCGGCATTGGTCATGCTTTCCATTCCACCTGCTATTACAATATCTGCCTCGCCTGTCATAATCGCTTGTGCTGCTAGATTTACAGATTTCAGTCCAGAGCCACATACTTTATTTATCGTATAAGCCGATACTTCAACAGGTATACCAGCTTTAACTGCTGCTTGGCGAGCAGGGTTTTGCCCCAGACCAGCTTGTAATACATTACCGAAAATCACTTCTTCAACTTGATCTGCGTTGATACCACCACGAGCAATTACTTCTTTAATAACAATTGCTCCCAAGTCAACTGCCGCAAAAGGTGCCAAGGAGCCATTAAAACTACCTACGGCAGTACGTACAGCACTTACAATTACTACTTCTTTCATTTCATCATACCTCCATTTTGTATTGTAAAATCTATAGACTCTGTCTCACTAACTTCATTACTCAAAAGAAATGTAAGCCCACAATAAAGATAATTCCAGAAAACAGCAGCGCTGTTACGCAATATCCCATAATATCTCTAACACCCAATCCAGCAATGGCTAGTGCTGGCAGTGCCCAGAATGGTTGCGCCATATTCATCCAAGCTTCACCATAGGCAATGGCCATAGCCGCCTTACCCAAATCGGAACCTAACGCCTGCGCTGCTGGCATAACAAAAGGCCCTTGTATTACCCAATGTCCGCCGCCTGATGGTACTGCAAAATTAACGAGTGCTGAACTAAAGAAGGCCATAAGAGGGAAGGTTTCTTTGGTGGCAACATCCACAAACCAGTTCGTAATAATACCTCCCAAACCAGAGTGCTCCATCATAATTTGAATACCAGCATAAAAAGGAAATTGAATTAAAATACCAGAGGTACCACGGGTTGCCATCGTAATGGCCCTGGCATATGCCATAGGTGTTTTATGTAGCAAAATTCCAGCCGTTAAGAAAATGAGATTCACCGTATTTACGTTAAGATCAAAGCCTTTTTGGGAAAAATACATTCCTAAATACACAATCCCAAAACCTCCGACAACAAGGGCTAATAAGCGGCTCTCTTCAATTTTTTCTGCCCAAGTAGCATTCTCACCTAATTCTCTGGTAACTGCTGCTTCATCTTGTAAAAGAGCAGGATCAACAGCAATCACTTCACTCTCCTTAGGCATCATCATACGAGTCAAAAACGGCAGCATGACAATTAACGCCACTGTAATGAAGATATTATAAGGAGTAAAAATTGTCTCTGAAATTGGAATAAGACCAACTATTTTTTCCATAGGATTGCCTTTGGTAGCAGCCACCAATGGAATCGAAGCGGATAAGCCACCATGCCATGTCAAAAATCCCATATACGCTGATGCAATTAGCAAACGATAATCAGATTTTGGAATACGACGAGCAACTTCGCGGGCAAACATAGCCCCAACAACCAATCCAAAGCCCCAGTTAATGGCACAAGCAACAGCAGACATAAAAGACACTAACATAACTCCCTGGGCTGGTGTCTTTGCAATCGATGCTAGTTTTGTCATCCCCTTCTTAACGGGTGATGAGCTGGCTAAGGCATGTCCCGTAACTAATACTAAAGCCATCTGCATAGCAAATCCCAACAAGTTCCAAAAACCATTCCCCCATAACATAACCATATCCAATGGACTCTTGGGAGTCATAGTAATACCTAAGAAAAAAACAAGAATCGTTAATAAGATAGCGAAAACCAACGGATCCGGTAAAAAGCGATTTACTATATTCGTAAAAAATCTTGCGATTGCATTGACCATATATTTTTCCCCCTTTTTCACATTTTTTTTATGTAAGGTTCTGCATCGTTTTAAGATCTGAACTGATAATTAGTGTTGCTTCCGTTTTGGCTACAATACTCTCTACCTCTACCCCGGGAGCAATTTCTTCCAATATAAGACCTTCTGGCGCTACGCGAAATACACCTAATTCCGTCACAAGAACATTCACTTTTCCCTTACCAGTTAGCGGCAAGGTGCACTCTTTTAAAATTTTAGCAGTACCATCTTTAGCACAATGCTCCATAGCAACAATAACTTTTTTAGCGCCTGTCACTAAATCCATGGCCCCTCCCATACCGGGAACCATTTTTCCTGGCACCATCCAGTTCGCCAAATTACCATGTTGATCTACCTGCAATCCACCCAGTACAGTGACATCAACATGTCCGCCACGGATTAAAGAAAAGGACATTGCACTATCAAAGGTAGCACCACCAAGCTGAATACCACAATGTTGTCCACCTGCATTAACCAGATTATCGTCAGGAGTTGCCCCCACGCTGCACAGACCAACAAAACCATTCTCCGACTGTAGAATCACACTGATGCCTTCAGGCAGATAATTTGCTACCATTGTAGGTAAGCCAATCCCCAGATTTACAACATCTCCATCTTGCATTTCTAGTGCTACTCTTCTTGCAATTATTTCTTTTGCATTCATTATTTGCAGCCTCCTATACATATGATTTGATCCACAAGTACGCCCGGCGTCATCACTTCATCAGGGTCAATTTCCCCATTCTCTACTAATTCATCAACTTCTACAATGACAAGATCAGCAGCCAAAGCCATAACTGGGTTAAAATTGCGAGCAGACTTGTCATAAATCAAGTTGCCGGCTCGATCCGCCTTTTTCGCCTTTAATAAAGCTATATCTGCGCGTAAGGCCTTCTCCAAAAGATACTCCACACCATCAACGCACAATTTTTGTTTATTTTCTTCCACGATAGTGCCCACACCCGTTGGAGTCAGTACACCGCCTAAACCTGATCCCCCACAACGTATTCTTTCTGCCAAGGTTCCTTGGGGCACTAACTCTACCAACATTTCTCCAGCGATCATTTGCCTACCCGTCTCAGCATTGGTACCAACATGGGACGCAATCACTTTCGTTACCTGATGCTTAACGATTAATGGTCCCACCCCCTTATCAACAAAGCCAGTATCACTTGTAATCAAGGTAATGTCTTTAATCTCCTTGTCCAAAATAGCTTTTACTAATAACTCAGGTGCACCCACACCCAAGAAACCACCAACCATTACTGTCATACCATCTTTAAAGGATTGACTTACTTGTTCAACGCTCACGTGTTTGTTACTCATAATAAACCTCCTAACCTTATTCCTAGTCTCTATAAATAAACTATTGCAAGATGCGCGCCAAAAAATAAAAGCTGCCTTATCTTTTTTCGATAAGGCAGCTGAAGCACTGTAAATGCTGTTTATAGCTCATAGTTCATTATGATTCGCTTACTTTTTTCTATTCCTTTGCCGCAAGGAGTGCGCATTTTCTTGCGCACTCCTTGCGGCAATTTTCACACTATTCGATTTCATACTCTTGGGTTTTATAGATTAAGGTACGTCGACTAATTCCTAGCTCTTTAGCAGTCTTCATTTTATTTCCACGATTGTTTAATAGTGCCTGCTTAATAAGCTTACATTCTTGTTCTTTAATCATTTCCTTAAGAGTAGACCCTAAGAAATTATTCTTTTCCGGTTCAATTTCACCAATCATACTGTTTTTACGTAAAGCATCCGGTAAATCTTCTGTAAATATCACGCTACCAGTACTCATAATTACCGCACGTTCAATCACATTAGCTAACTCTCGCACATTTCCTGGCCAATCATATTCTTCTAATTTAGCAATTGCGTCATTATCGAAGCTAACAATTCCTCGATCATTTTCCCCAGAAAATTTTTGCAAAAAGTGATCGGCTAGTAGCCTTATATCCTCTTTACGCTCCCGCAGGGGTATGGAATTGAGGCAGATTACATTCATACGATAATATAAGTCCTGGCGAAATTGGCCATTTTGAACCATTTGTTCTAAATTTCGATTTGTTGCCGTAATGATACGAACATCTATCTTTACGGTTTCATTCCCGCCCACTCGTTCAAATTCTCGTTCTTGTAGCACACGCAGCAACTTAACCTGCAAGTTCGTGGATATTTCTCCGATTTCATCCAAAAATAATGTCCCTTTATCAGCTTGCTCAAACCTGCCTGATCGGCGCATTACAGCTCCAGTAAAAGCACCCTTTTCATGACCGAATAACTCACTCTCCAATAACCCTTCAGGCAATGCACTACAATTAATTTTAATAAATGGTCCCTTACATCGAGGACTATTATAGTGAATTGCATTGGCAATTAGCTCCTTACCTGTACCGCTCTCCCCAATAATCAAAACACTTGCATTGCTTTTGGCGACCTTATCAATTACTTGATATAGCTTTTCCACCTTTTTACTATTGGTCAATACTTTATCTAAACGATAAGAATCATTTAGTTCACGGTGCAGCACTGTAATTTCTTTCTCCATACGCTGTATTTGTACAGCGCGATTGACTAATAAAGTAACTTCATCAATATCAAAGGGCTTAATGAGATAATCAAAGGCACCAAGTTTTATAGCAGCCACCGCGGTTTCAACTGCAGCAAAGGCCGTCATTAGAATGACTGTCACATCGGAATGCTTTTTTTTCATTTCCGTAAAAGCGGCAATGCCGTTCATCGCAGGCATTCTAATATCCATTAATACTACATGGGGTTTAACTGTGCTATATTTTTCTAAAGCATCTTGTCCATCAACTGCACTCTCTACATGATACCCCTCACGTTTAAGTACCGCCATTAATAATTTTCGCACACTCTCTTCATCATCAACTATCAATATTGTATAGTTATCCTTCAACTTGCCTACCTCCTTGATGGACTACAGGCAGTTTCAAGATCACCGCTGTCCATTCATTGTCTTGGCTATCAATATGTATCTGACCATAATGAGCGCTGATAATACGCTGGACCACTGCTAGTCCTAGTCCGGTTCCAGCCGCCTTAGTAGTAAAAAAGGGATCGAAGATTTTGTGTTTATCTTCTTCCTTAATACCAATACCCGTATCTGTAACCCTAACACAAACACAAGAAGGGTCAGGCTGCCAAGTATCAATTACTACAGAACCTTTATCAGGGATAGCCTGCATAGCATTAATCAGTAAATTAAGCAATACTTGTTTAATCTGTTCTGCATCAGCTTCTATTAGTGGTAAACCTGGGGCAAGAATTAAACGAAATTCCACCTTATGGCTCGTTGTTTTGTTCTGAACTAGTACTAAGGTTTTTTCTAATATTTCATTTATATTCACCAGTGAATAATAGGTTTCAGAAGGTCTCGCAAAATATAATAATTCTTCAATTACACGATTAACACGGTCTACTTCCTTTATAATAATCGGCATATATTCTTCTCGTTCTTCAATGCTATCCACATTCTGTAAATACTGTACAAAACCTTTAATTGAAGTTAATGGATTACGTATTTCATGGGCAATGCTTGCCATCAGTTCACCTAATGCAGCTAAGCGTTCGGCCCGATACACTTGTTCTTGAAGGCTATGTTGCTGGGTTAAATCTTTATAAACAACAACTGCGCCAATGCTCTTATTATGGCTATCCAGTAATATACTCGTGCTGACACTAATATAAATACTCTTGTCCTTAACTGGATAATTTACTTCAATACCAATGTGATTCTCCCCTGTTTCCAAGGTGTTTAATAACAAACTATTAAATTGATGATTTTCACAAAATATTTCTCGGTATGGCTTCCCAATCACTTCTTCGAGTGTAAAACCTGTTATCTGTCTAGCCGCCTGGTTCATTGTTGTGATAATACCTTGCGTATCCACGGTAACAACACCATCAGCAATGCTGTACATAATATTTTCAGTCAGTGATCGGGCATCAATTAATGACTGGGCCATATGATGAATTGCTTCAGCAATTTCTCCCATTTCTCCTTGCAGCGGGCCAATTTTCTTATTCAAATCAAACTTGATAATTTCCAGTCCAGTTTTTATTTTCTCTACATCTTTCAAGAAATTATTTGTTAAACTTGTAATTAAAAAGATACCAACAATAATCCCAATTAAAACTGACAAATAGATATTTTTATCCATCACTGCCAGTTGCGCCTGAATATCATCAGTTAATTCATTAGCCCATATATATCCTACTATTTGTCCATCCCTCTGAATTGGGATCATGACGTTCATAATATTCCCCCGTACTAGGGGACCAAACTCAACCATCCGATGACCCGTTTCCATGACTTTTCGTCCTGGATGTAACTCCTCAATGGAAATACCTACCTTATCAGCATAGCTGCTGCTAGGACCATAAGTAATAATCGCATCTAGTTCTTTACTATAGTAACCTACACCAATTCCTACATCTGCACCTGCAACAACATCAGTATAATGAGATAATTCCTCATTAAGCGCTTTTATTTTTTCTACGCGATTCCCATTTATTACATGCTTTTCTGATAGTATCCTATTAAAACCAGCACCAAGATGCTCATCAAGTAATCGAGCAATACCAAATAATTTTGTCTGCTTCTCTGCTAATAGAGCTTCCTTCGCTTGAATTTTAACAACGTATCCCGTAAGCAAAATAGGTATACTGACAATAATTAGCATCAATAATAACATTTGATAACGTAACGTTTTTGGGAAATATCTTCTCATCCTACTCTCTCCCCTATCATTGCCCAATGCCCGTATTTGCTTGTTACATGAATGAAACTCCTGTCCCTTATCTTGTCTACTTTATTTCTTCCTAACTATGTAATCAATATAGCCTTGGCGAATCTTATGACCTTTGTATAATCTCTCTAGAACCCTATTTTCCTTATAGACGAATTCCATATCTTCAAAGTGTTTATCACCTTCATCCAGTTGATAGTAGGAGTGTATGACGGTTTCGCCTTCTTCTTCCTGTAAATACTCTCCCTCTCCTATTTTTTCGCCTGTGTTATATCTAAAATCATGAATAGAAAGGAAGTTAACAAAACATAGTCCCCCTGGTTTTAACACTCTTTTGATTTCCTTAATAGCACTCTGCATATCCTCTTTTTTCATATGAAAAATTGCACCATAAGAGAATATACAGCCGAACGATTCATCTTCAAAGGGAATGTTTCGCATATCGCCTTTTCTTATATCGAGAACAATTCCTTTCTCTTTTGCAAATCGATTTGCTTTGTCTAATTGTCTTTCATCAATTTCAATACCAAAAGTTTTATATCCATGTTCACTAAAAATCGCCAGCGGTGGGCAATCTCCTCCTGCGCCGCAGTCTAATACGACTTTTTCTGCTCCATACTCTTCACAATATTGCAAGAATTTATATAGTTGTGTTTGCCGAAATATAGTTTTCATAACACCCTCCAGAATAAATATTCGTTAAGCACTGATTCACTATTTCAAGATACTTCTTTTTATATTTCACCTTTAGTCTTTGTTTTCCTTGTTTATTTCTTTTTACGAGATGGACTTGCCTTTCAGCACCAATTAATGTTGTCTCCCTGGATATTTATTTCATTTGTCGGCATGCAGATTAATCATTAGATGGATCATTATTGTGTCATATTTCTGTCAAAATATTGTTATATAATAACAATATACACGCATAGTGAATCAAGGAGTACATTTAGGGAAACCACCAGGCCGTCCTTTGGATCTTTGAGATAAAATAGGTACTTAATCTCACTCTTAGATTAGATAATCAATCTTGATATTTCTAGTATAAAGAGAACGACTCATGAAGGGAGAATTTTATATGGTCGAAAGGATCTACTATTTTATGGAAATTATTATATTTTCATATTTAGCATTATTGGTGATAACGAATCCTATTTTTTTAGCGAAAGGTATTTTAAAATCTTTTTCAAAGATAAAGTACCGTATACTAATCGTAATTGTAGCAATGATTAATGTTATCAGATGTTCAAATGAACTTTTAAAATAGAAAATGTTCTAGGGTAATTGGCTTTTATCCCACCATATTTTACTAATAGACTTTATAACTTCAAAGAAGCTATACTAAAAATAATTATTTTTGAAAAAATGAGGCGATATTTTGAGACATTTTAAACATACTATTCGATTGGCTGCTGTTGAATGGTCTAAAAGGAAATATCCTGATTGTACTAGCGAATGGGATAAGCAGCAACAAGCATTGAAAAATTTGAAGCCGGTCGCTGTATTACTACATAAGAAACCACAAGATAATAAAACAATTAACGAGTAGGTGACATCCGTCACTTTTTTTTTGCCCTTAATTACTATAAATGTTTCTATTAAATCAGCAACTAAGGGGAAGACATAATGAAAACATGGATCTAGTTATAAAACCGATCCATGTTTTTTAGTGAAAAATATTTTGTCTTTTCATTAGGGTAACTATCCTTTAGCATTTACTTTGGCAATGTCATAATAAGAATTCTCAGCATACTTTTCCATAGCTTGTATTTTTTCCTGTGGATTGTTTTTCGGAAGTGCCGCCGCTATTGACTGTTGATATCTCATTAATGTTTGATCATTATTTAAAAGTGTATTGTCCTTACCCACCTCTTGCGTTTTTGACTCAGTCTTGTCTTGATCCTTATCCTTAGGAGCCGAACTTACCAATATCTTAAAGTTTCCTATGATTACATATGTGTATTCATAGTTTCCTACCGTTTCCGTAACATATTGATTTTGAGTACTTTTAGTGTTTTCCTGCGTACCATTATTATCATTTTGATTAACGGTAGACTTACTTTGCGGTGATATAGAAATCCCCAATGCGTCTATACTCATAACAAACCATCATTCCCTTCGTGAATTATGTTTAAAGGCTAATACAAACATGTCATCCTTATTGTAGAAATGACTCACGCCTTCTATTAGTAATATCGCATAAAATATGGAATACCTTTAGTTATTTTACAAAATTCCCCTATTGATTTAATTTTATAGAAGAGACGAGGGGATCAGCTAATGCCCCCTCGTCTCTTTCCGAACCTTATGAATAAATCATTTTATGATAGTTACAGTACCTTCTTTACGTGGGGTCGCTTTCGGCTGATTGCCTGCTGCATATCCCAAAGCTGCTGCACCGCAAACTTTATAATTTTCCGGAATGCCAAGTGAAGTTAGCATTTCTCGCATTGCTGGTTCATCACCAAACCAGGTCAATTGGTTAATCCAACAGGAACCAATTTGTAATGAATGGGCAGCTAAAAAGATATTTTGAAGCGCTACTGAAGAATCGGCCATTGCATTGGAATACTCCCGGTCATTGGACACAATAATCAGAGTAGGAGCATGGTAATAAAAATTATACTTACTATTTTCCGCTGCTTTTTTACCTGCTATCTTTGACCGATACGTTCTATCATCGACTATCAAATCCTTAAAGGATTCGCGAACAAGAGAATTTAGCTGATTAAGCTTTTCTTCGTTCTGTACAATAGTAAAATGCCAAGACTGCGAATTACCACCACTTGGTGCATATTTAGCTGCTTCTATAATAGCCGCTAACTCAGTATCTAGAATTTGCTCCTTCGTATACGTTCTAATACTTCTACGAGTTAAAAGGTTCTCTATAATTTCATTCACTTACTATTCCCCCCTTATTTATAGCATTCCCTGAATGAACTCCAGTCTCTCTCCATCAGGCCCTAGGAAAAAGAAGTTTTTCAAACTTTTCCCCAAAGAATTTGGCTTATCAGATAAGAGAGTAACTCCAGCAGCACGCAGCCTTTCCATTTCTGCAGAAACATCCTCTACCTCAAAGGCAATGTGGTCTACTGCTCCAGCTGTACGCTGCTCCGGTGTAGTCTCTTGTAAACGCTGTACCAATTCAATAATTTGCCCACCAGAATTGAGGAAAACCAACTTAATCCGCTCATCTTGATAGGAATTAACCAACTCACATTTTAAAATCTGCTGATAAAACAAGCTCGATTGCTCTGCGTCTTTCACGACGAGTCCAACATGTGCTACTTTGTACATTTCATTCACGACCTTTCTGTAATTAATATTTCATATTCCCCTTCTATTTACCATTAAAATATAAACTCCTGCAATGTTAAGCTACTTTGCAGAAGTTTATCATGATAGCTTTATTTGATCAGTGCTCTATCTTGGAACTAAACACTCTCTGTTGCAAATCTTACACCCATGTCAAACGCTGTTTTGCAATCCTTAGGAAATACTTCTTCGCGTCTTAGAGCCTTTTTCTCAGGATCAAACCTTGGTGCAACCACTTTTGAATAATCATTAAACTGATATGTATCAAAGCTACTAAGGGATTCTGCGTTTCCAAATATACGATGCATCATATTCTCATTAATCATAAAATGTTGACCATAACCATATTCTTTCGCCTGTTCTTCGGTAACATTCATTGTATAAATAAGCCCTGCGTGTATCTTCTTGGGGAAAAGTGATTGGGGAGGATTGGTATATGCCGAGTATTGAAATAGAAAACGGTCCATAAATGCTGCCATTTCACCAGTAACCCTTCCTAAATAGATTGGAGACCCTAATATAACAGCATCCGATTCCTCCACTTTTTGAAAAACTTGTGCTAGATCATCGGGTATTGGACATCTACCATAACTTTTGCCATCTTTTGTTTTGCATGCAAAACAGCTGATACAGCCTTTGTAATTCAGATCATAAAGATGAATCAGTTCCGTTTCAGCTCCTTGGGATGCTGCACCCTCCAATGCTTTATTTAAGAGTGTCGCAGTATTCCAAGTTTTCCTCGGGCTTCCGTTAATTGCTACTATTTTCATAAAGGCCCTCCATTTCATATTATATTTGATTAGCCCATCAACTACTCTTTTTTGCAGGGCATTTGGTATGATCTATGAACCATAAACATTTTCTTGTAATACCGCCACAGTTACGGCATTGCTGAATCGACTCATTTGCAAGAACTTTATTTGCCCAATTTTCATCGGCAAATATACCCCTGCCTATAGCGACAAAATCCACATATTCATTTTCTACCAAAAACCTTGCTTGCTCGGCCGTAAATATTTCCGACACAGCAATTACTGGTATGTTGACATGTTTTTTAATCTCGCTACCATTAAATGCGATAGTACTACAGATAAAATCATCTGGCACAGTATTGTTAGGCTCTTTCATACCAAATGAAACATGAAGCAGGTCTATTCCTGTCTCTTCTAAGACCTTGGCGACTTCGATTGCCCCTGCTACATCAGGGATATTTCCACCCATTCGGATACTCACAATAAATTCTTCACCAACGTCCACACGAATCTGAGGAAGTATTTCTGTTAAAAAGCGTACTCGATTTTCTAAAATGCCACCATAGCTATCCGTTCTTGTGTTTGAAGTTGGATCTAAAAATCTGCATAACGTATATCCATGAGCAAAGTGGTATTCGACACCGTCAAACCCTGCCTGTTTCGCTCTTGAAGCAGCAGCAATACAGTCTAACTGCATAGTATGTATTTCTTCTACCGATAATTCATTAATGTTTATATCGCCGTAAGAAAGTTGCATCATTACAGCAGCTCCATAATTGTGACAGTTTTGAGCGATTTTTTCCAGCGGTTTCATCTGTTCATCGCTCCAAACATCAAGTTGCTTTGCTGCACCCTGAGCAGAAGTTGCTTGTACGATGATCAAACCTGTACCGCCTTTGGCTCTTCGTGTATAATGATCAACATACTGCTCACCGTACATTCCTCCATTGTCACCTTTAAAGGAAAAGCACATCATCGGAGGCATAACAATTCTGTTTTTTATTTTCTTCCCTCTTATGATTATCTCATCAGATAACTTCCCCATGTTTCACACTCCTTTTTATTCTATGTTGTAATCATATATACAGAAAGAATAAATAACAAGTATGTACTTATTTGTACTATAGTACCCTTATATATACCGTCTACTATACAAGGAGTAGCTCTATTATATTATTCCTCTAGGATGGGGATAATACTCCTGTTCTCCTATTAGACGGCTTTAATGGGCTACCGTTTATACTATTGACAATAAATTGAAGATAAAATATAATAACATCAATTCGACACTTTTCGAAATATAATATAACACTAGGCTGTAAAATCAAATCCTACTAATTCTACAATATAGGTGAACCTCATTTTAAAGTCGTTCTATTATATATTTCAGTATTTATCCAAGTATCAAATTACACTAATGAGATGGAGATAACGTAAATGTTAACGATAATTAGAGACTTATTTAAAGCAAATCCAAGAAGAAAACCACATAAAGCAATTCCGGTAGAACCATTGACTATTGACGCCATAACTTCTAATCAACAAGCAAAAGTTATCTGGTTTGGTCATTCTGCTTTGTTATTAGAAATAGAAGGAAAGAGATTATTATTAGATCCTACATTTGCAAATTCGCCTTCCCCTTTTCCCTTTGTCGGAGGTAAGCGTTTTAGCAAAGTCTTACCTATCAAACCAGAATTGCTGCCACCTATTGATGTTATTATTCTGTCCCATGATCACTATGACCATATGGATTACCACTCAATCATGCTACTTAAGGACAAAACCAGTCAATTCTGCGTTCCTACTGGGGTCGGAAGTCGTTTAAAAAGCTGGGGAATTGCTCAAGAAAAGATCAGAGAATTTAACTGGTGGGATAAAGTGGACTTCGCTGGACTAACATTGACTTGTACACCCGCGAGGCATTTTTCAGGCAGAGGATTATTTGATCGTAATAAAACATTGTGGTGTTCTTGGACGATTGTAGGTAAACAAACAAGAGTTTTTTTTAGTGGGGATGGTGGTTACGGCCCTCACTTTGCAGAAATTGGTGAAAAGTTTGGACCATTTGATTTGACGTTAATGGAGTGCGGGCAATATGATAAACGCTGGGCTGCTATTCATATGTTGCCAGAAGAATCAGTACAAGCCCATCTTGATCTGAAAGGCAAATTGATGATTCCGATTCACTGGGCCGCTTTTAGTTTGGCCTTTCATGACTGGATAGAACCGATTGAGCGTGTAACAAAAGCAGCCATCGATAGAAATGTTACCATTTCAACACCTCGAATTGGGGAAATCGTCAACTTTACGGCTGCCGAATATCCTAAAACCTTCTGGTGGAAATAAATCAATAGATAAGAAAAGACTTGGTTTGTTCCAAGTCCTCGACGCAGGCAGAAGCCTTAGTCGTTCTTACTTGGAATCAAGAAAGTGCTATACTTTCTGATTCCGCTAAAAAACGCTGATCGATAGAACAATTCCTTTGTCTATCGATCAGCGTCTTTTTACTAACTCTTATGTGTAACCTTTTTTATAGATCTACCTTGTGCTCTAATAAATAGGAAGTAGCCATTAATAATATGGCAAAGGTAACTATATCAAAGATAGTCGTCCCCACATTAACCGTAACGGTAGTAAAGGAATGTAATTGAACTATTTGTGGGAAGAAATTTGAAATCATCAATGTTAGCCCATTTCTTATCATACTAAATACAAAGAAAATGATAAAGGAACCGATTTTCCCTATTTTTTTCCCGCGCAAGGCTATTTTACCAACAACCATACAAAAATAGATAAATGTTAAAGCTGAAACAATGGACCATAGAAACATAAGTAAAGAATACAGTAGCTCAGATACCTCACTGTTATGCATAATGATATTAAACATTCTTCCTTGATCAAGTAGGCAGAACATAAGTAAGGATACAATAGTAACAATACTTATTTGCATTACAGCGGCTATTAATCTAGAAACCATTATAGATAAGCCTGTTTGCGGAAGGGTAAATAACAAATAACCTTGCTCATTATACAAGTAATCACTCATCAGTGTTAGTGAGGATAAAAACATAACGATTAGGGCACCAATTCCTATAATTCCTGATAGTACAGAAGCTCCGACTTGCCAGGAATCAATCTTTGTCATCAGGAGGAGATTTCCCATTATAACCGTAAGGCTAATGCCAAGTATGGTTAAAAACTTTCCTCTTACTTCATATTTTATAAGATTCAGCATTATTGAAATACCTCCCTATACAATTCATCAATGGATTTGTTCTTGTTCAATCTTAATTCTTCCGCATTCCCCTGTAGTACAATTTCTCCCTCAGATATAAACGCTACATCATCAAAAATCCGTTCAATATCATTTACAAGATGAGTCGTAATGATCATAGAGCTGTCTTCACTAAAGTTATTGATAATTGCATCTAATATTTTTTCTCGCGCAGTAGGATCTACACCACCAAGGGGTTCATCAAGTATATAAAGTTTCGCTTTTCGCGAAAGCACTAATGTTAGCTTTAATTTTTCTTTCATGCCTTTTGATAGGCTTTTAACACTGCTATTACCATCAAGTTTCATAAATTCTAGCAACTGGGAAGCTTTCTTTTCATCAAAGTCAGAGTAGAAATCCTTGAAATATTGTACGGCATCTTTTATTTTCATCCATTTGAAAAGGTATTCTGTGTCGGGCAAATAGGACACGATGGATTTTGTATAAACTCCTGGTTTTTGACCATCTATAAGTATCTGCCCTGAAGATGGATGTAATATGCCCGCTGCTATTTTTAGAAATGTAGTTTTCCCGCTACCGTTCGGGCCGAGAAGCCCCACTATTTTTCCTTGTTGTATCGTTAGATTTATTCCTTGCAATGCTTTCTTATTAAAATAAGCCTTACATAGGTTTTCAGCCATCAATATATTATCCATGTTGTTTCACCTCTATTATATTTTGAGAAATTCTCTCAATGATCTCTTGCTCACTAAATCCTAAGCGTTTCATTCGTAGGATAAATGAATGCATAACTTCCCTAGCCATTTCCTGTTTTAATTCATCTACCATAGTATCCCTTTCCCCCACAAATGTTCCCATTCCCCTTTGTGTATATACAATTCCAAGTCTTTCAAGTTCTTGGTATGCTCTCTGCAACGTATTGGGATTTACCTTCAAAATCGAAGACATTTCCCTTACTGATGGTAATTTGTCATTCGCTTTTAGCTTTTGGGTAACAATATCCATTTTTATCCTGTCCATAATTTGTAGATATATCGGCATCTTATCATCAAATTCCAAATCCATGCCTTCACTCCTTAGTTTTCTATATGCCCATTGAGTGTATTAGTAAAATAGTACACCAAAACATTCACATTGTCAAAACTATATTTGCAAGTAAATATAACAAGGGATAAGAAAAATGCTTGTGTCCTTCAAAACATACACAAAATATTTAAACCACAAAGACACAAAGAGATGTTCACAAGAAGTTCTACTTATAGTTTATCTTTTGTGTGCCGTGTTAGCGGCATTGTGTCTTTGTGGTTTGTAAACCTTGAAATTTTAATAAAAGACTTGGCTTGTGCCAAGTCCTCGGACGCAGACAGAAGCCAAATCTTTTCTTAAAATGTTTATTCTTTGTTTTCTACACTTTCTTGCAGCAATATCTTGGCTTGTCTCGTAGCCCACTTGATCTCATTTGCAGTTACAGCGATTTCAAGTAAACCATGCAAATAATAGCTACCAGCAAGTCTTTGCTGCCATTGCTCTATTGCCATAGTAAGGCTTTCCCAATACTCCTCACTAATCTCTTCTGGACTGACTATACCTCCATCAACAATGACTGACCTAATTTTCCCGTTCACGCGAACAACGATTGTACATCCACTTTCCAATATTTCTAAAATTGCTTTGAATTCATCGCTGACAGGTGGAGCATCCGACTTCATCCTTCGCTCCAATCGCGTCGGCAAAAGATCAAAAATACGATCACCTTTTTTTATAATCGATTCATTGTAATCAATTAGCTTTTCTGCTAGAGTAATCCACTCTCTTGGCTCAGTTGATTCCGCGACTACTGGACGCTCACTGCTAAGTAGATCCAATATCACTCGCGCTTCCTTATTTAGTTTGTACACTCTCTTTCTTTGTTCCGTATCAATGTGAAGCTCTTTGCTGCTATCAAGACCGACATAATCCTGCACTGCTCGGCAGAAGTAAAGAACCGCTGCCTCGTTGCTCTGCCTTAGCTTCTCTTTCAGTAGTTTGGTATACCTCGGTGGCCATAATAATACGTTGACAAGCATGGCGGATCCAAGACCAACGAAAATCACCCCTGATCTAGCAAGAGCATGCATCATGAACTCTTCCGTACTAGAACTTAAGACAAAGAGAGCCGCTACGATCCCCATAGTGATACCACTATGCAGTCTTAATTTTATGTATATTGGTATTAACAAAATAACAATTAAACCTGCTGAAAATGGATTAACACCGAGAAAATAGCCAAAGAAGAAACCTGCTGCAATGCCAAGAAGATGGACCAAAATCTGATCTCGTGCTGCCCTTAGCGTTAAAAAAATGGATGGCTGCATATTAATTACAGCAGAAACAGCACCAAAGAAGGCAGGCTCTAGGCCAAGGAATTTACAGAAAAACATTGTTATTGCAACGGCTATACCAGTTTTGAGAACACGTGCACCAATTTTCATTTATTTCATCTCCTAGTCTTCAAATCATTTGACTTTACTGGATAGCCGCGGGGACGATCCTCATTTTTCATAATTAAGATATTAGCTATATAAAAGGATACTCCTGCCAAACCTCAAATTGAAATTTGGCAAGAGTATAGTATCTAAAGGATAATATTAATATAAACCCATTACTATAAAATATGTACCACTAGACGATACCTGAGGTAAGTCGGTGAGCAGTCTTCAATTAAGTGTTATTAGTCCGTAATAATTTTGATTTTTCATTTGGAACAGTATACGTTTCACTGGCAGTACGCGTAGAATTACAAGACAAATACACAATTCAGGTACAAGATATGTTGCATTAAATACCAGGGAATACCAATAAGGTGATGTTCCAGGGGGTGCATAACTAGCAAAGAAAACTGCCCCCGATATAAAGTGGCAAAGAAACCGACCACAGCTGGCAACTATAGCTCCCAAAAAAAATCGATCTTTAAAATAACCTGCCATACCAATTGCCATATAGGGCAGAGGGTAATCAAAGAGAACTTGAATCGGATGCAGGATATAAGGATCTTGTATTAAATTCATCAATCCATAGATAAAACCTGCCAGATATCCAACAACAGGTCCATAACGAAAAGCAATCAACAGAAGGGGAATCATTCCTCCTAACGTTACACTACCGCCTTGGGGCATATGGTATAAGCGAAGATTATGCAGGATTACAGTTAATGCAAGCATTAGACCAATATGAGTAATCATTCGCGTGTTTAGTTTGATTTTTTTTATGTATACAAAAGCGGAAATCAAGGTCACCAGTGCCACTAGAGCGAAAATACTGGTTGGCTGATCTAAAATTATTGCTACTTTACTACTAAAATTTGCTTCCACACCACTCGTCTCCATTCTTTTTTTTACTAGGCATAGGGAAATTTAACACCACATTCTTATCTTAGGAATGAGGTGTTAATTGCCGATTCGCTCCCTAATCCAGTTTTTCCGCACCAAGTATAGGATTATAGGTTATTGCATATATTCTATTTCCGCATCCAATATTTGTCAATAAAAATTAATATTACTTATTTAGTATTCAGACCTTTTTCATCCCAGCATAAATATATCCCTAACCAACCTGCTTCAATAGTCACTGTGATTGATGTGCCCAATTGGCTGGGACGATTGCTGACAGCATAGGGTAAGGTATCATGTAATTGAACATCGACCAACGGCCAATGAACACCATCAATACAAACACCGGAGCATTCCGAAGATAACGGGAGTAAAGAAACAACTTTTGGACAGGTTGCCGTATCTATGACTACAGAATCTTTGCCTTTTAATAGTATAAGCACTTCTTTTTCGTCCGCACAGCAACCCCGTATTCCAAAAGCTTCGCAACCTTTTAAAGAATAGATGTTACTAAAAGCATGATCAAAACGGCCTCCCCACACACCAGTTACAACGACTATAGCTTCTCCATGTAGTGACCCTACTGTTTGTAATGCTAATTGTAAATCAGTCAAGTTTTTCTCTGGCGGATAGACCTCCACAGGAATCCCTAATTCCTTCCCCCAAGACCACCCCTGGGATGTAGCACTATCCCCGTCACCAATGAGCCGTTCTGGGATAATATTATTCATGCGGCAAATGTCAACGCCACTATCTATACACCAAACAGGAAATTGAGTGGCCGCTTGAGCAAGCCATTTTGATGCAGGCTGCCTTCCACCAGCAACAAGTAAAACCTCGGAATCTGGCAGTTCTTTTTCAAAGGAACATCGTAGTTGTGGTAGTATCAATTGGTTCTTCATTCCATAAGTCTCCCGAATCTTTTTCCTAAGCTTACTGTGATAAAATAACGAGTTTCACCGGCAGGTTGGATGCTCCTGGAGGGCTGAATGTAAAGGATAGGGATTCACTTTTGTCATAAGTACCTAAAAATGAAAAATCTTGCTTATTATCCCCGAAATATACCTTTCCCCGCGGTGTTGCCATAGGACTCCAGTCTACTTCCGGGTGGTGTATCCCAATGGCACCGGCATAATACCCGCCCAATGGTACCAGATAGTAAGAAATTCTCCGACTATTTCTCCCAGGAGGTTCAATTTGATAGACTACACCATAATTACCATAGTTGACAACTTTCGTTCCATCCGTAGCGTCAACTCCCGTTAAGTAATGATCAATCTCATTATCAGCCAACGTAATTCCTATTGCTTTATAAAGAACTGGGTCATAAGCATCTACTGAAGAAAGTTTTCGATTTGCCCCTTCAAAGGTACCACGCAAACGACACTCGTCAGTAGGTAATACCTTAGCTGTTTGAGAAAATTTTATAGCATCCTCAAGTATAGGCAACATCATCACTTTAACATTTATCGGGTGATCTACTGTAAAGTCATAGATACCATTAATCAACATATTGGGCAGAACAGCGGTCTCACTGATGCTTGTTGATAATGGCAGCGCTCCACCTGGAGGGATATTGATTTGATATGACGCTGTTTTACCAAGATAAGATGTCATTGTCTCTTTCCCTACGACGAGCCAAGCGTAGCCCGGTCCACCTAAACTAGATTTGCTTACCTTAACATGGGCAACCTCAGTACCTTTATTCTCCAAGATTACGTCCATTTTCTTAGCAGTTTTTGCTGCATTTACATGATAAAAGAAGAGACGGACATTTCCTTCTACCTTGTCCTGATACAAAATACCATCATTTTCTACCATTTCAGGGCTGTCCGAAAGTAGAAGCTTACCACCAAGAGAACTATTTTTCATTTCCCACTCTGGCAGCTGCTCTACATTATCCATTCGGATTGGTTCATAAGCCGCAGCATTCGATCCATTTCCTAAGATTGCGACCATCATTATAATTAATACTAGCTTCGTTGCATACTTCATCTTGTTCCTCCAAACCTACAATATACGTAATAAAATACAATTCCTTTGCAAAAAAAAATTCTCCCCCAAGACGCATCCTAGGGGAGAAAAAATTTCACTACTGCCCTAATGTCAGTTTCATTTCTAACTATAAGTATATTTCCATTCTCTGCCACTGTCAATTCCATAGCATAATACGTAGTTTTCATTAACTATATCATTAATGAATTAATGTGGCATCTGTAAAAGGGTATAGTAGTTAAATAAATATTAAATACTGCCGGAGAACCATTTCTGTTGTCATGGCAACAGTCTAATTATCCCTTTTGGTTAAGAAAAGGCTTGGCTTGTGCCAAGTCCTCGGACGCAGGCAGAAGCCTCAGTCGTTCTTACTTGGAATCAAGAAAGTGTTATACTTTCTGATTCCGTAAAAAGAGTAGTGCTTTCTCTTCTGGCACAGGTTTACTAATAATAAACCCTTGAAGAGAGTCACAACCGCACTGTGCCAAATAATCAATTTGCGTTTCTGTTTCTACTCCTTCTGCTACTACAGTCATGTCCATAATATGAGCCATATCTATGATGGTTGCAATGATTGCCTTCTGCGCTCCATCCGTCAAGATCATGTCTATAAAAGCTTTATCGATTTTCAAAGTACTGACAGGCAAACGTTGAAGATAGGTTAAAGATGAATACCCTGTACCAAAATCATCTAGAGACAATCTCACTCCAAGCATTCTTAGCTTTTTGAGTATGTGAGTACTTTCCTCGAGTGAGGATATCAACGCATTTTCTGTGATTTCAAGTTCCAGCTGTTGTGGCTCAATGCCAGAATCTGAGAGAACTTCACCAACTCTATCTATGAACTTATTGGCACATAACTGGCATGGCGATACGTTGACGGCAACATGAAGATGCCCCCAGCCCATATCAGCTAAACGCCGGGCAAATTGACAAGCCTCTTTTAGTACCCAATCTCCAATCGATTGAATAAGCCCGCTTTGCTCGGCCAGTGGAATAAAGCGGGTGGGCGATACTGAATCGTGTTCTGGGCTATTCCAGCGAAGCAAAGCCTCAAAGCCAATGATAATACCATTAGTACTCACTTGTGGCTGATAATGTAGCAGTAATTCGTTATTTTCAATGGCATGCCGTAAGCTGTTGATCAGCAATATCTTCTCATATGCTTCCGCCTGCATAGTTGGTTGATAAAAGCGCCAACAATTTTTACCAGCCTTCTTGGCAGAATACATAGCATTATCCGCATTTTTGAAAATTTCCTCCACCGTATCGCCATCTTGTGGATATACAGCAATGCCAACGCTGGCTGAAGTATGAAATCCAATTCCAAGGGCTTCCATATCCTGACTAAATGCTCCAATTATCTGATCGGCACGATCAGCTATACTTCTCTGATCGTAGTCGCCAGACATGATAACCATAAACTCGTCTCCACCAATACGCCCAATAAAAACTCCATCACCAAACGCCTCTACAATACGATTTCCAGCCATCTTAATGAGAGCGTCCCCATACGTATGTCCAAAAGTATCATTTATCATCTTTAGATCATCTAAATCAATAAAAAAGAGGGCACCTGCCGATTGATCTCGGCGGGTCTTTTCCATCTCCTCCTCAAGTCTTTCATTCAAATGGGTACGGTTAGACAAACCAGTAAGCTTATCAGAGTAAGCCAATTGCCGGATCACTTCCGTTTTCTGACTCAATGCTTCTTGTGCCATCTGGCGTTCCATGATCTCTTCTTCCAATGCGGCATTCATATTTTGTAAATCTAACGTCCGCTCAGTTACTTTGCTTTCCAATTTGGCATTTAAGTCTACCAAGGCTTGCTGGGTTGCTTCTCGCTCCAATACTTCCTCTTCCAAATAAGTATTCATTGCTTGAATTTGTAGCATTTTATTCTCCAGCGTAACTTCATTCTCTCTGAGCAAACCGACGGTATTTTTGATTTTATAGCTCATTTTAACAAAAGTTTCACATAAGGTTCTAAGCTCATAAGGTATATTATCCAAAGGCATATCTCGACCAACCATTTGGTAGTTTTCTGTTGCCACCCGATTTGACTGCCTGATCAACCAGTCAATTGGTCTCTTGATCCGGCTCGTTATCAATGTCGCTAGCGGTAGAATCAATAATACTAAAAAAATGGTGCCACAGGCCATCATTACCAGTTGTTTGTAAATAGGAGTAAGTACTTCATCTTTGTTAATTTTGCCGATTAACGTCCATCCTCGCTCAGGCATGTAATGATAAGCCCCCAGAATCTTATCGCCTAGGTAAGAGGTCCAAGTAGCAGTGCCAGACTGGCCAAGCTTTATATTTTGAAGAGCATCGTCAGATAATTTTAGCTTCATTATGGCTGTTTCTTTGACAATTCCTTTGTCAATTAACAAATTAAGAAATCGCGGTTCAGCAAGGAATATTCCCTCACGATTGACGAGAAATATATCTCCCGTTTGACCGATCCAGTTCTCACGTAAAAGCATTTCTAATGTTGCCGTTTTTACTGATCCAAGTATTAATCCTTGAAAATTACCAGCGTAATCATAAATAGGACAAGAAAAATTAATAATGGGTAAACCGCTATTTCGTCCAATAACCACATCTGAAATATATTCTTTCCCTACCAGAGCCTCTTCAAAATAAGGCTTACCAATTGCCGATGGGAACTGTATTCCCGCTGGGAGGGTGGACATCTTGAATAAACCGTCTTTGTGGATGTATGATAATGAATCAAAATTAGTATCGCTTTGTTGCTTTAGATAAAGAGTACTTTTCATCTTTTGTTCGTCCAAATTTCTAAAAGCCTCTATTTGGCTTAATTCGCGAATGTTTCCAGCCCGCTCCTCTATCCAGTAGTTGATGAGTCGTTCTTGAAAATGAACCTGCTGCTGGATTAGTTCTAAGTTTTGGCGCTTCGCTACTGAAATTTGTCCAACTGTGTAAATCATCATAATTATAAGACCGGGAACAACTACAACCAAAACTGTCCATAATCTGAATTGGCGCTCTAATGTCTGTTTATTCATATCTTGACTCCTTATATCTAGTCACGATAATTACCTAATTAACAATAAACTTTTTTTCGCAGACCGCCTATTTTATGCGCATACTCTTATTAAACCGAGAGTGTTTTGTTACCTATAAAATTATACGTCTCATCTACCAAATCCTTCTAAAACTGAATTTTTGCTCAACTTAAATAATATTTTGTAGAATCAATAAATGTTTTATATTTTTTTAGAATATGATGTCGTTTTCTTCAGCTTTGATAACCGCTTCTACTTTTGTCCGATGACTAAACCGCTCTAAGACTCCTATCTTTATAAGTGGGAGTTAAGAGCGGCTAAGTCCCTGGATAAGTGCGACTAAGATTCAGATGGAATTAAAACTCCATCTGAATCAAGTCTTCTTTATTGGCTGTATTATTTTTTAAATTTTTTCCTATTTGCAAAATACTTATGATCCATTAACTTGGAAAAAAAGCAGAAGTACGTTATGCTGTGATTTTGTTATTCCGTATGTCTCGTTAACTTTTCTTTAGAAGAATCCCCAGCATATTGGAATAAGCATTTTTATCTAAATGGAAGTGGGTGGCAAGTAGCTTTAGATTTCTTCTTTTTTCTAATGATATTCAAAAATAAATCCATTATATTTTGATCATAGCAACTGCGACACAAGGAAAACAAACAAATAAAATCTGGTTGCAGTTTAAAATTTTTAGGAGGAATTATAGTGAAAAAGATCATTCTGCCAACACTTATTTCTTTAGCATTTGCTAGTACTGCTCTAGCAGCAACACCCCCAATCGATTTAGGAGCCGGTCAGGCTCAAATTGGATATTCATTCAGTAATTTAGAAACCAGTATGAATGGGATTGGAGACCTTGGAACGTATCATGGGAATGGTTACCAATTTGCTTATGGCCTAAATAGTAAATTAGCAATTACTGGCGACCACCTCGCCACAAATTCGAAAAATTTCAATGTTTATAATAATGGTGTTTACCAAGGTACTTTTAATGGTCTAAAATTTGATGCAACCACGATTGGTCTTCAATATAAATTAAATGATAATATTGCGATTTCAAGCGGTAGTGTAAAATCAAGTGTTAAATCTGATTCGGACTCCAATTCTTCCTCTGAAGTATATGGCGGTATTGCTTATAAACAAAACTTTAGTAAAAACATGAATGGATACGCATCTTATTTAAAATCTTCTAATGTACAAGATTGGAAAGCAGGTGTGGCTTATAACCTCGGTAAGGATACATCTGTGGATGTAGGCTATCGTGATTACCAAAGTGATGGAACTGGGGTTTCCGCCAAAGGAATGAGTTATGGCGTAAGTCATAAGTTTTAGTAGTAATAGATGACTTGCAACCTAACAACTACGAGTATAAACAGATATTTAATCAAATTTATTACGTGGATAACAAAACTCAATAATGAAAGAAATAAGATGCTCCCCTTTCGGTAGACAGGTTAAATAATAAACCTGCTACCGAAAGGGGAGCATCTCTATCTACATCATTACACCAACCTTGAGGCTTTGTGTATCTCTCGTAAGTGACAACTAACGACGATTGTTAATCTGGCTCTTTACTATCTTTCCGGCTGTACATCTTCCCATACCCCTTTGTGACCTAAAAAACATCTTTCAACTTTAATGTTTGTAGTTGTTGTTCCTGTTCCTTCTTGCTTATAATTCGCTACGATCCTGTATTTGTATCTTTTAATATCATAAGTTGCTAACAGCGGTCTTCGGTATCTACTTGTAGAAATTTCACTCATAATAGCCTCCAGTAAATTGTATCTATCAGCACTTTACATTTTTTTATTTATAATACAGGAAATATGTGACAACCATATGACAAATCATTTACATTTTGGAAATAGAAAAATCCCCAATAGGCGGGGATTTCTAAATTGAAAATTTTCTTTTTACTTTTCTTGCAGCATATATAAATCATAATATGCACCTTTTAATGCCAATAATTCAGCATGGGTGCCCTTTTCTATAATTTTTCCCTGTTCCATAAAAATAATGGTATCACAGTCACGTATTGTTGTTAAACGATGAGCTATCATGATTAGTGTTCGCCCGACTGCCATCTTTCCAAGGTTTTCTTTTATAATATTTTCTGATTCATTATCTAAAGCACTTGTAGCTTCATCAAAAATAAGGATTCTTGGATCAATAAGCAGCGCCCGAGCAATCGCTATGCGCTGTTTCTGACCTCCCGATAACGTAGCACCTCGCTCACCTACAATTGTGTTATATCCATTCGGCAATTCATTTGCAAATTCATCTACCCCAGCAATTTGTGCTACCTTTATTATTTCATCCATACTAGCATCTAATTTAGCTAAGGCAATGTTATCTCTGATACTCCCATTAAACAGATAGGTTTCTTGGAGCACAACCCCGATTTGCCTCCTAAGCCATGCTGGCTCAACTTGGGCCATATCTACGCCGTCAATTAATATCCTGCCTGTTTCCGGCACATACAGCCTCTGAATAATCTTAGTTAGTGTACTTTTACCCGATCCCGACCTGCCAACTATACCAATACTAGTGTTTGCTTCTATTTTTAGATTAATTTGATTGAGTATCTCATTTGTATCTTCTCTATATCTAAAGGTGACCCGATCTAAGATTATTTCTCCACGAATTGTAGAAAGAGTGGTTCTATCCGGGTCAAAAACAGGTTCCGACTTTTCACTCATAATATCACCTAGTCGGTTAACAGATACTCTTGTTTGTTGAAATCTCTGCCAAATATCTACTAACCTCAGTACTGGAGATACTACAGAATTTGAGTACATCTGAAAGGCTATTAATTCACCTACTGATAGCTGATTCTCCATTACTTGGTTTACACCTACCCATAGTATCCCAATCATAGAGAGTTGTTGAATTAAGGCCGCTATATTATTACCTACATTATTGATATTCGCAGTAACAAAGACGGACTTTATATATCTTGACAACATTTCATCCCACTTTTGGATAAAATATTTTTCTACCGCCAAGGATTTTACCGTTTGTATTCCTGTTATGGCTTCAATCATAAACGTTTGATTTGCAGTATCTAGTTTCGATTTTTCTTTTAATTTTCTCCGAAATAATGGAGTCAATATTAGATTAAGTATGATATATAACCCCAGAGCCACTAAGGTTACTATAGTGAGATAACCGCTATACATAACCATTATACCAAGATACATCAATGAAAAGGCACTATCGAGAATCACTGTAAAAGCTGATCCAACAATAAATCCCCGTATATTGTCCAATTCTCTTATCCGAGATACAATTTCGCCAACCTTATATTTCTCGAAAAATTTTATTGGTAAGGCCATTACATGATGAAAAATTTTTGCACTAAGGGTAACATCGACTTTACTTATGTGATGATTTAGCATACAACTTCTTAATCCAGTAATCCATGCTTCAAATATGCAAATTGCTATTACACCTACAATAAGTATGTTTAAAGTACTTAAGCTATGGTGAACAAGCACCTTGTTAATGATTACTTGTGTAAACAAAGGAGTGACAAGACCAAAAATCTGCAAAATCAACGAAAATAATAAGATCTTTCCAAATGCCTTTTTATACTGCATGATTACAGGAATAAACCAGGCTAAGCCAAATTTCGTTTCTTCCTCTTCAACCAAACTAGGACGTTTCGCAATAAGAATTGTTTTACCACTCCATTGCTCGATAAAAGTTTCTTCTGGAAGACTCACCTGATGATCTCTGTATGGATCAAATACAATCGTGTTTTCACTATTTCGACTCAGTATTACTATATAGCAACCATTTTCCAAAATCCCAATTGCGGGCAGTGGGAAAGTTGCCTTGGCTTTTTTATTGCTGTAATCAACGTAATGAGCCTTGAGCCCCATTTCTTTCGCAGTTCGGACGAGAGTTGCTAAATCCATACCCGCTTTTCCGATAATATGAGCACGCCGTATTTGTTTTTCATCAGCTGCGACCCCAATTATTTGGGAAATCCTCAATAGACATTGTAAGGCTGAATCAACAAAAACAGTTTCTTGTATTTCCTCTTTTTCTTCTTGCATTATTTGTTTAGACATTCTGTTATCTCTCTCTCAAAGATTCGCTTTGGTACTTTTTAAATGGTTCTAGGAAAAATTCATATATTTTCTTTTGCCTAATTTTAATTTCAGCACTGACCGTCATGCCACTATTTAAACGTACTTCACGATTGTTTACAACGACATAATCCCTATCCATCTGTAATAATACTCTATATACACGACCTTTTTCACTATCTTCCACTGCGTTCTGGCTCACATTTTTAATAACCGCAGGCACAGTACCATATTTTTGAAAGGTAAATGTCTCTACCTTAAGTTCGGCAGTCTGTCCTTCTTGTATAAAACCAATATCTTTATTTGCTACCCAAGCCTCAACTTCTAGATTTACCATATTAGGTACTACCTCTAACAGTACTTGAGCCGGTGTTACAATTCCACCAATTGTATGCACTGATAAATTACTTACATAACCATCATCTGGTGCTACAATTTCTGATAAACGACTCTTTACTTCGGCCTTTTTTAACTCTTCACTGCAATAGTAAAGTTTCTGCTTCGCATTAACTAATTTTGTATCTACGTCCAAATTTCTTTCTGCTATAACCCGGCCTAAAGATGCTTGACTTTTTAGCAGTAAGGATTGTTGTGCCAAAATTACTGATTCTTGTTCTTTCAGATTCTGCTCGGCCTCAGTCCTTTTACTTTGCTGATCAATCAAGGTGAATTTCGATATAGCATTTTCATTTACTAATTGCTCTAGTTTTCTTTCTTTCTCTTCTGCAAGCTGATATAACTTTGTTTGTTTATCTTTTTCGATACGAGCACTACGCAAATTTTGTTCATATTGCTGCACCATTTGCCGTGCTTCTTCGATTTTTGTCTGATATTCAAAATTACGGCTATTATAAAGTCCAATTTGGGCTAACATATCTTCTTCGTTTGCTCCAGCTACGTTTTGTGGCCGAAATTTTCGATTTTCTTTTTCGGCGGTTAAGCGCTCCACTTCCAGTTTAACGTTATCTGTCTCTTTTTTCAGCTTAGCAAGATCCGCCGCAGAATATGTAGTATCTAATTCTAATAATAAATCACCTTTATTTACTTTTTGACCTTCTACAACGTGAATTTTCTTAATGATTCCCTTATCCTCAGCTTGAAGCACTCTAACATAACCATTTGGGATCACCTTTCCTGGGGCTATAGCTACTTCATCGACACTACCAAATACTACCCAAAGCAACCCAATGATTGCCAAACTGAAAAATGTCCATAGTACAGTTCGACTGCCATAGGATGGCGGAGATTCTACAATTTCTAAAGCCGCTGGTAAAAATTCGGCTTCCTTACTTTGATACTTTTCTATGTTTCTTATTTTCACTTTTTCATAGAATTGTTTTATTTTCTCTGGAAGAGTCTCAATCACTTTATTATTTGTTATATACCCGATTATTTTCTTAAACATGGCTGTCTCCTTGTTGTTGATAGAGATTATAATACATGCCTCTTAGACCTATAAGTTCATCATGTGTTCCTTGTTCTATGATTTTACCGCGTTCCATAACAACAATTAGGTCGCAATTTTTAACATTTGCCAGACGGTGAGCAATGATGAACATAGTACGTCCAGCAGCAATCTGATCAATATTTCCCATGATTATCTTTTCAGACTGATAATCTAATGCGCTTGTAGCTTCATCAAATATAACAATTTTCGGATCGGAAATCAGTGCCCGGGCAATGGCAATCCGCTGACGCTGACCACCAGATAAAGTAGCACCGCGTTCCCCTACAAGAGTATCATAGCCTTCTGGAAGATCGAGAATAAACTCATGAGCACCGGCAAGTCTAGCCGCCTCATTAATCTCTTTCATACTTACACCTTGGCGGGCAAGAGCTATATTTTCTCGTACACTGCCATTGAACAGGTAGTTATCTTGTAACACTACACCAATTTGCGGTCTTAACCAAGCTGGATCAGCTTGCGCTATATCCACATTATCAATTAAAACTCTGCCAACTTCAGGCGCGTATAATCGTTGAATAATTTTGGTTAAGGTACTTTTTCCCGAACCGGATCGTCCTACTATACCTACTTTCATGCCTGATTTTACGTGTAAATTAACTTGACGCAAAACCTTGTCACTCTCGATATAGTAGCGAAAAGTTATATTTTCAAGCCTTATTTCTCCCTTTATTTCTGGCAATCGAATCGCATCCGGTAAACATGTTGGTTCTGGTACTGCATTTAATATATCTCCGATTCTTGTAACAGCCAACTTTGTTTGTTGAAAGGATTGCCACATCCCAACCAAGCGTAATAAAGGTGCACCAGCCTGATTTGCCATCATCTGAAAAGCGATAAATTGACCAATTGTTACCGATCCATCAATCACCATAAAACCACCAAACCAAATAATTAGGTAGCTAAATAACTTCTGTATAAAACTTCCCCCATTATTTAATACAACACTAAACTGCGCTTTGTCCAAATTGGTACTAACACTTCTTGCCACCATTCTTTCCCATCTATACTTAAACTGTGGCTCTACTGCCAGAGACTTTACTGTATGAATACCTGTTATCGCCTCTACAAGAAAAGCATTGTTCTCTGCACTAGCGTTCCAAGAATCTTGCAGCCTTCTTTGAAAAATAGGCGTGCCGAGAATATTGGTTAGCAATTGAAGGGGTATTGCAGCAATAGCAATTAAAGTCAAAGGTACACTATAATAAAACATTACAGCGAAAAATACTATAGAAAAACATAAGTCAATCAACACAGTTACTGCAGTACCTGTTAAAAATTCACGAATATTATTTAAAGCGGATACTCTCATAAGAGTATCTCCGACCCGCCTTGTTTCAAAAAATTGTATTGGTAGATTCATCAAGTGGCGAAACATTCTATTGCCTAAAATTACATCAATTTTATTTGTGGTATGCGTAAATAGATAGGTTCTTATCAAATTCATTACCGTTTGAAATAAAACAACGAATACCATCCCTACTACAAGCACATTTAAAGTGATGTTCCCTTTATTTACAATTACTTTATCAATAATCACTTGGGTACATAAAGGTGCTACCAAGCCAAAAAGCTGAAAAAGAAATGCTGCTCCTAAAATTTCTAGGAAATATCTTTTATAGCGAACTACAACAGGTATAAACCATGTCAAATTGAATTGCCTACTAATGTCTTTTAAATTAAAAGACCGTTTAAAAACGATAACTTCTCCAGTCCAATTACTCAGAAAATCTTCTAATGGGATTACAATGGAATGTCCATGCTCAGGATCAAATAGTAGTATTTTTTTAGAATTGTTTTCTCCAATAACTACATAAGTTCCATCATTTCGAATCGCTATTGCAGGAATAGGAAGCGCAGATAGTCCCGTCTTCCCTGGTTTTAACATTTTCGCCTTAAGTTGAATCTTTTTTGCAGCTTTTATTAAATCCTTCGGATCGGCTAGATCTTCATTAATTCCATATTTATTTGATAAAGCTTCCTCGTCGATTGGTATCCCAAATCCTTTTGCTACTACTGCTAAACAGGTTTTCGCAGTGCTTGCATATGTTGACTTTCTCTTTTCCATCGTTATATCGTCCATCACTATTCCTTTCCTTTTGCGCTTACATATATATCGTATTTTCAACTATCATTCATCATAGTCTTGTGTTATTTTTTGTCGTTATTTCAAATAAGTTCCATATGATTATAGATTCTGTCACATATTTTGCGCTATAGCAAGACTTTTCGAACAACATTTTACGACATTTCTTCATATACAAAAATAAAAAAAAAGAAATTGCTATCTTTGAGTACATTTACTGAAAGGTAGCAATTTATTTTTTAATTACCGTTTTATCTATAATCACCAAGCAAATAAACTGATTTGTCATTATTGTGTCATACTTTTCCTGTATCTTATTACTAGAGAGAAAATATTGTATTTATGAGGTGAAATGAAATGGAAGTAATAGCAACAACATCTAACCTGAGGGTGGAGATAGCAGGTAGAGCAGCAAATATTCAAGGAGAAATGCTCATCGATGGCTTCCTTGCTTATACAGATACAATGAAGTACTGGGAACCACCCTATGAATCAATCCAAATTGAAGAGAGGATAAAAGCTGAACTAATCAGATGTTTAATTAAGGAGACTAAGAATTCCAACTTTAAAATAAGATTTAATTAGTGAAACTATCTATTCACTACCCGATTTATCTACCCCGTCACCACTAGCACTTAAAATTTCCCCTACCGAACCATTAAGCTTAATTCCATTCGTATCCTTTCCGATGAAACGTATCTCTGTTTCATCAGAAGACTCTGCTATACTCGCCCCGATGCAACCATCTAATTGAATGTTTCTGTAGGACTTATCCCAACCCCCACTTGAAACCTCTTCGATTGCCGATGCTATTGTTTTATCTATATCTCCAATAACTTTTCCAATACTCTGTGTTTCTGCTGAGAAGAATTTATTATAAAAGTCTGTAACTATTTTAATTGCCGATCCAAATATACTCCCACGCTCAATCCAGCTCTCACCATTATCAATTTCAATTTCATCACACAAATCTTCTATAGAATCATCATCATAATCATAAGAACTAGTAATAGTTCCTAAATAAGCTTCTCCTCCAGCAATTCCTTTTGTATTACCATGATTCATATTTAACATATTTAAAAATGAATCTACCCCAGCTTCGTTTCTTGAAATTCCCCCGTAATTGCTATTCGGATCCTTACTGGGAGTCTCTACACCAAAGCCGCTACTAGAAGTACTATTTGAAATTTCTAATCCCAAACCGTTACTAGAAGAACTATTATTGGAATTCTGAGCTCCAAAGTAAAAACCGGATTTATTTTCAGAATCTTCGCTACTCACTAGATCACTCCTATCTTACTGATAGTTTTCCCATATGTAAAGGGTTCAGTTGATCCGCTGAAATATAAACGAATCTAAACCAATTTTATATCTTCCTTAATTTATTAATTTTATAACAGTTCGAAAGAATATGCAAATTAGGATTTAGTATCTATTCTCTATACAATGGCTGAAACATCATCTAACGCTTAAAAAATAAAGAATTCCTGCAAATTCTCATTTGAGCTTTTGCAGGAATTTATTATAGTTATTTTCTCATTGTTGCTGCTGTTTTAATAAGGGCAAGGACTAATTTGGAACTATTTCTCATGCTAATTTGGCAAAATCAATAAAGCTGCGAAAGATTTCCTGCATGGAAGCATCTCTTTCCATCATCATTTCAGGATGCCATTGCAATCCGATGACAAAATCGTCTCCTATTCTTTCAAAACCTTCGATAATACCATCCTTTGCCTTAGCATTGATAACAAAACCAGGAGCCAGATCTTTAATGGCCTGGTGGTGAAAGGTATTAATTTTAGTAGCATCTACGTTCATGATATTGCGTAGCTTAGTATTGGGAATAAACTCTACAGTATGACTGGCAGTATCGGTTTTGCTTTTTTGTTGATGCTTAAAGTGTTTTAGTGAATATTGGCTCAGGTCTTGATACAAGGTGCCGCCGCAAGCAACATTAATGATTTGCATTCCTCGGCAAATACCAAGAACAGGTTTCTTCATGGCAAGGGCCATATGAATCAATTTAATCTCATATTCATCTCTTTCTGGAAGAATGTACTCAAGTTCAGGTAATGGTTCTTCCCCATACAAAAGTGGATTTACATCATAACCGCCAGAAAGTAGCAGGCCATCAATCTGTTGTAATTGAACTTTAATAAGGGAATCATTCATCTCAACGATTGGCAGTAACAAAGGTGCCGCTCCTACAGAAGTTAATGCCCTTACATAATGTTTATTGACATAGGCTTGTTCATTGCCAAGACAAGATCCGTCTTCTGTAACCAACATACTGGCAGAAATACCGATTACTGGGATAACCACATCTAAAATCCTCCTTGAAATATATATCCTCTCGTAACATATCAACACAAGAAAGATTCGAGGATTTTTCACTGTGCTATCGGGAGGTATTTTCTCTTATATCAAATTTTCTGGATTTAAGCCTTTTAGTTCGGCAATAACAAAGATTCCATCTTTACGAATCAGCCGATCATCAAACCATATTTCACCACCACCGTATTCGGGAGTCTGGATACATACTATATCCCAGTGTATGGCGGATCGGTTGCCATTGAAGGCATTATCATAAGCATTTCCGGGAGTGAAGTGAAAGCTTCCTTTAATTTTTTCATCAAACAGTGTATCTTTCATTGGATCTGTAATATAGGGATTTACACCTAAAGCAAATTCACCGATATAGCGCGCTCCCTCATCCGTATCCAGCAGTTGATTAATTTTTTCGTTATCATTTGCAGTGGCTTTTTCAATTTTCCCGTTGATAAACTCAAAGCGGATATTCTCGTAAGTGAAACCACCTTGAATAGAAGGAGTATTATAGGAAAGGTAGCCATTTATTGAATCCTTTATCGGCGCAGTATATACTTCACCATCTGGAATATTCCTACTACCTGAACATTTTATCGCTGGGATACCTTTTATCGAAAATTTCAGGTCGGTACCAGGGCCAATGATCCGTACTTTGTCAGTCTTATGGATTAATTCAATCAGAGGGTCCATTGCTTTCGCCATTTTCCCATAGTTCAAATTACATACATTGAAATAAAAGTCCTCAAAAGTTTCTAGACTAGTATTTGCTAACTGAGCCATAGCATTATTGGGGTAACGAAGAACACACCATTTTGTTTTGGGAACACGGATATCTGTGTGCACTGGTTTGTTCCAGTATTTTTGATAAAGCTGTATTTTTTCTGATGAAATATCAGCTAACTCACTGCTATTCTCTGCAGCTCTAATCCCGATATACGCATCCATACCGCTCATACGTGCTGCTTCCCATTCTGCAATCATCGTCAACTGATCAATGGTGGCATCTTTTAATAGTTCTCGGATCACTTTATTGTTTTTTACCGTGACAAAAGGAATTCCCCCTACCCGGTATACCTCTTCTACCAAGGCCTTTGTTAATGGTAATCCATCATCAAACATTTCAATTAAAATTTTCTCGCCCTTTTGCAGATTGGTCGAATAGCCAATTAAGTTTTTGGCTAGCTCTCGAATTCTCTGGTCCAAAATAACTCCTCCTCTACGTTACGTAAGCGCATCTGGCTCTTTATGTAACGTGATTTTTACTAGAATTTATAGCTAAGGTTACTGATAAAATATTGGCGATTATCGCTGCTATCTCCAGCATAATTTTTCATATCACCATAACTTACATGAAGTATTGCACCTTTCATCGGAACATAATCTACAGCATATTCAATGCCTTGAATATCGTCCATGGCACTGTTTTCCACAGCATAGGAGGCATCTACTGTACTCCAATATTGTGGATCAAATCCTGGCGCTGCCTTTCTGTAAATAGTACTTGCACTCCAAGAACCTACTTTTTTACGATCAGCTTGTCTGAAAGTCAGCCCCGTCATCCATGCTTTGGCACTTTTAACACTGTTTTTACCATACTCACCAACTACCGCAAGATTCTTAAGCCCATTATAGCCAAACCCAGCTGTCCAAGCCTTATATTCGGCAGCATCTATTTTAGTGCCAGAATCCTTTAAATAGGATGCGGTAACGTCGAGATCTTTAGTTAAATTGGTTGTAACATCGGTAAAGAAGTACTTTGCTTTTTTCTTATCCCCTGCTCGTGCATAACCGACCTGAGCTTTGATCTTATCGCCAAAATCAAACTTAGCTCCATTCCAATTTTTATCAGTATCTACTAACATACCTTTCCCCAATGCTAACGGCAATCTGCCAAGGGATACTCCAACATCACCAACGGTACCTTTTACAAAGGATAAATCGACTTTTGTAGTCGAACTTCCACTGTCGTCATTACCATCATATGCAGTAATATTGTTACTATTAACGAAGCGAGTACGAAACTTCCAGGTGTCGTCCAGATCCACATCAACGTTAAATCTTGTTCTAAAGTTTACATCATCCGAGAATTTAGTGCTTTTTGTATGCTCATAACGAAAACGAGTATCACCGGAAATCTTAACTTTATCAACGCGGGCAACGGCAGGTGCGGTAGCTGGTGTTGTTGCTGGTGTTGTTGCCAAAGAATAAACTCCGAGATTGCCTAGTTCAACCTTAAATTCTGTGGCTAATTTATTAATAGTGGCTTTTTGCTCTGTATCCGCCTTATTTTGATTCGCCATTGCCTTGCCTACAAAGGTAGCCAATTCATAACGGGTAAAAGTTTGCTGTTTACTAAAATTCATGTCCCTATATCCTTCATAAACACCAGCTTGAACGAGTTTGTCGATTGCATCGTAAGTCCAGTTACTCGTCGGCACAAGTTCGAAAGGATTGGCGGCAAAAGCCGTGGCTGACACGCTCAGTAAGGATCCCAAAATTAAGGTCTTAAGTAATTTTTTTCTCATATTATTCTCTCCCTTTTACTCTCTATTTTTTAGTAGTCCCAAAACATTCGTTGTATTTCCGTAGAGTTATTCGTTTGTGTTAGAGCCAACATAAGAAGGATTCTCGCTTTTTGAGGGCTTAAAGTATCAGATGCAACAAAATGATAAAGTTCATCATCAACTGCGCCGTTACGAGTAACAATTCCACTCGCCACGCGAGTACTCCTAACAATCACGATACCTTGCTTTGCAAGGTTTGAAAGTGCATCTCTTACGTTTTTTGACATACTGCCATTCCCTAAACCAGCATAAACAATTCCTTTGGCTCCTGTTGCTACGGCAGCCTCCGCTAGCAATGGACTGCTATTTAAGTAACCGTAAATAATCTCAACTTGAGGTAACGCTGTCAGCTTTGTTACATCAAAACCCGAAGAAATAGTATGTTTACGTGCTGGAAGTCGATAAAAATGGGGTTCGCCCCCCTGCAAATAACCTAGATATCCGACATCGGGGGATTGAAAACTATCCTGCAATAATGTGTTTGTCTTAGTCACCTCACGGCCGCAGTTAATCGTATTGTTCAAAGAAACTAATACACCTTTCCCGACTGCCGCATTGCTTGCTGCCAAAGTCACTGCTTTATAAAGATTCATTGGCCCATCGGCACTCATGGCAGAAAAAGGACGCATGGCTCCTACCAGAACGACAGGTTTTTCACTTTTTATTACCAAATGTAATAAATAGGCAGTTTCTTCAAGTGTATCAGTCCCGTGAGTAATCACGATTCCATCCACGTCACTGGTGGCAAGCATTTCATTAATACGCAAAGCTAACATCAGCCATAAATCACATGTCATATCACCACTGTCGACTTGAGATATTTGTTCACCAGTTACGTTTGCGATACTATGTATTTCTGGAACCTCCTGAATTAGGTTGTCAATGGACACCATCGCCGATGTATAGCAAAGCGTTTCTGTTGAACAGGATGCTTTGCCAGCAATAGTACCCCCTGTACCAATAATCACAATATTTTTTTTCATGAAAATTCTCCCTTGTAAGTAAATTTAGCTCTAAAATTGAATGATATTTGTTGCTTTTCAGGAGGTCTGAAGACTAGAGCATTAAACATTAGCTAACTATTGTTTGAGTGAGACTGTCTCTTCCAATACTTCTCTTTTCTCATAGCGTGAATACATAATCATTGCTAATATACTAAAGAATAAAGGCCCAACAATACACCAAATTGTGGATTCAACATCACCATTTATTGCTGGTTCAATGATGGTGAAGATGTTAGCAAAGCCAACCGTTAAAGTAACAACAACACTAGCTATCAAGGCGCTATTGTAAGTTTTAAATACTTCAAAAGGTTTATCTATGTGAGTTTTTTTCTTAAAAGGAGCAAATGCGCCAGACAAAAACATGTACGGTAGCGTCATGGCTACGTTAGTCATAAGTATTAATTTATTGAAGAATCTAGATGCACCCTCACCGCCAAAAGTAATTAGTAGAATAAAAGCAATTATCATATAGCATTGAATCCACATCGCGTTAATTGGCATTCCATTTGTGGCCTCGCCCATTTTCCCAGGCCATAATTTAGCTGGAGTACCTTCTATAATTTGTTTGAGGGGTGCATAACACAATGTAAAAAAGGCACCAGTAAGGGCTAAAAACATAGAGAATCCTACCAATCGGGCCATCCACATCCCTAATGACAGGGAAATGGAATTTTCATAACCCAAACTATGGCCTATTTGATATCCAAGATTTTTCATAAGTATATAGGCAACATTCCCCATATGGACATCTTTTGAAGACAGAACTTCATTCCAGTTGCTAAATATCCCACAAAGAAAAATTCCTAGAGAATAGCCAATTACTATAATTCCGGCAGAAAAAATAATTCCTTTTGGAAAGTTCTTTTCTGGTTTTTCGGTTTCATCGACCAAACCACCAACGGCTTCGATACCACCATAAGCGAAAAGAGCGAATACTAAGAATGAGAGAATAGAGATAGATGATTGATATTTAGGACTAGGGGAATTCGTAAAGGCGTCTGCGCTCACTGCCTCGGCAAACTGTCCGCCATTTGCAATAAATACAGTAACTGCTCCTAGTAGCAATACAACGTTAAGTAGTGCAACAGCAGTACCACCTATGGAAGTGAATTTGGTGATTTTGTCCAATCCTTTTGTTGCAATAAAGGTTACTGATAAAATCCACATAATTCCTAAGATCCCCAGTGTTTGTGTTGCCTTTAAGCCGAAGATTGTCCAAGTAGATGTCATATCAGAGCCGAAAAGAAAGTTAGAGAAAGGAATCCAAATGGAGGAGCTAATGTTAACCATCCAGACAACATAAGATGCATACCACATAAAGGTACCCACAAATGCATACTTGGCTCCTACTGATTTTTCCATCCATGAATAAATCCCACCCTTTTCTTTTTTAAAGGCGGCACCATATTCGGCCATCATATAGGCGAAGGGAATGAAAAAAGTACAAGCGGAAAGAACATACCATGGAATCGCGCTATAACCCATGAGATAGAAGGATCGAGGTATGTTGGTAAAGCCAAATACCGATGTAAAGATCATTAGAACCAGTGGAATTAATGTTAATTTTTTCCTTGTAATTTCGGACATGTTTATCCCTCCAAGAATAGTTTTAGAGTAGCTATTTTGCGAGTAAACAATCTATCCTCCCTCTTTCGAAAATGAGTCTACCTTGAATGCAGGGCATAATTTTTAGAATATTCAATATAGACTGTTATTTGTTTTTATTGCAACTACTGTGCCAAAAGGAAAATGCAAATTAATTTATGTATTCGAATACCCTCTTTTTACCCAGAAAAATGCCATACAATCCAGGTATTACCAGATGATCTTAAAATAAAAAGAGACAGTTGCCTAACATAAGATTAGGTAACTGTCCAAGAAGAGTTATCCCATTTATTAAACTAAACTGCAGCTAAATAGGAGTAATAGGCATTTAATCTCACCCATTTATTAACCTATTAGGTATTTTTGATAATTATTTTCATAATTTTTAGATAATTATCAGTACAAGAACTAAGTGATTGTGATAAAATGAAAACCGATTCCCAGCTAACTCTTTTAAACCCCAACACTGGGCAGATAGAAATTTTAGAGGAATTATCATATAGACGGGGGAGGATTAAATTAAAAATGAAAACCATTGGCATCCTTACTCTAGTTCCATCCGACCTTAATGAATTTATCCAAAGCAATTTAGAAGAAGTTTTGAAAGACTATGTAATAATAAATAATTACTATTTATCCTATTTTAGTCCTGGCGATATTATTAATGATGACATTGTTGTTGTTACAGCCCAGAGCCACGCAATGAAAGCCCGAAATTATATTTCTGCCAATAGCCGTATTATCGTCCTACGTCGTTCCCTTCCTAGTAGTGAAATTTATAAAATTACTGCCCTTCCTAAAGGTACTAACGTACTTGTAGTAAATGATTCTTTAGAAACAACCAGTGACGCAGTGGCTTTTTTATATCAGATCGGTATTACTCACCTAAATTTTGTCCCTCATGATAGTACCAAAGAATTTCTTGATATCAATATTGCCATTACCCTAGGAGAAGCTGGTACAGTTCCTCCTCACGTTAAAATAATAATCGACGTAGGTCACCGCTGCATTGATATCTCTACATTTTTGACAATTTTAAACCATTTTAATATTGATTCACACGAAACAAGGAGACGCCTTATCAAATATTCAGAAAGAATTGTTACAATGGATAGCGGCGTCCAAAATCAATATAAAGATCTTTTTATGAAAAACATTCAGCTGGACACTATTGTTAATCTTTCTCATGATGGGATTCTGCTAACTGATAAGGATCATTTCATATTGCTATATAATAAAAAATTTAGTCAAATATTCGAAATCAACGATAATATTATTGGGAAACATCTCTCACATGTAATTCCCGATTCATTGCTCCCTAATTCAAACCAAAGCATTTATACTAACGAATTAATTGAGTTCAAGGAACGCTCCTTGCTTGTAAGCAATAGTAAAATCGAACACCTTGGCGAACCAGCGGGAATATACTATGACTTTCAAGAAGTAACCCATATTCGCCACTTGGAAAAAAGTCTCTCAAAGAAGTTACGGGATAAAGGTTTAGTGACCCGATATTCCTTTGCAAGTATTCAAACAAAGTCGCCCAAGATGGAGGACTGCATCAAATTCGCCAAACGAATCGCTCCAACAAATTTAACAGTACTTATTACAGGAGAAAGTGGTACCGGCAAAGAACTTATGGCTCATGCTATTCATGATGCCTCCCCTCGATCGATCTATCCATTTGTGGCGATCAACTGCGCCTCCTTTCCAGAAAACTTACTAGAAAGTGAACTATTTGGTTATGAGGCGGGTTCTTTCACTGGTGCAATCAAAGAAGGTAAATCAGGTTTATTCGAGCAGGCTAACAATGGCACTATTTTTTTAGATGAGGTAGGAGACATGCCTCCATCGGTGCAAGTACGTCTACTGAGGGTACTCCAAGAACGTCAGATTATGCGTGTCGGATCCCAAAGGGTAATCGACGTAGATCACCGAGTAATCGCGGCCACTAACAAAAATCTACAAGCCGAAATACAAAAGGGCACCTTTCGCCAGGACTTATTTTACCGTCTGAATGTCCTCCCCATCATCGTCCCACCGCTTAGGGAACGCCCCGAGGATGTCATCCACTTATTTCATTTATTAATGAAAAACTATCATAATAAAAATATTACTCTGACTGCGGAAGCTGCAAATATGTTACTGAATTACAAGTGGCCAGGCAATATTCGGGAGTTAACCAATACCGTGGCATATATTTCATTAATAACCACTGATATTGTAGATCTTAACAATTTACCTGCATATATTTTCGATACCCAAGCTGATTTTAATCAGGAACTTACGTACTTAACTAGCCGCTGCGACAGTGAAAAAATCCATCAAATACTTACTAACCTTTCTCACCATACCCTTGGTATCGGGAGAAAATCTTTGGAAAATCAATGTGCCGCATCCTTGATAAATACTACGGAAAGTGAAATCAGACGGATGCTGTCAGTACTTAGTGAGCTGGGGCTAGTTGATTCGCAAGTAGGTAGAAGGGGTAGCCGCATTACATCCAAAGGACTACTTTTCTTGAATTGGATAAAACGTTAAAATTACCAATATGTTCTACATTGCTGCCTGGGATATTCTTTGGTAAACTATATATATTATGTTAAGTTAATATTGCTAACACTCAGAAATAGTCCCTCAACTATTTCTAGTACCACCTTAAATTCTCGCATTTTTTTAGGTATCGGATTGTATTTATTCGGTTAAATGAAAGGTTGGTACTCGTGACAAAAGGATCTACTAGTCAACGCCTCAACGTACTCACATTTATTATCGTTTCTATCTTTATCGCTCTTCTCAGTAGACTAGTATGGCTACAAGCTCTCCATGGCGAGGAATTCAAACAGAAAGCAGAGAATAACCGAATCCGATTGTTACCGATTACAGCCCCCCGGGGAACCTTTTACGACAGGAATGGATTACCGCTGGTAAATAATCGGCCTGGTTTTTCTATCTCTCTCGTACCAATCAAAGGACCCATTCCTAAGGAAATCATTGTAAGACTGGCTGAAATACTTGGAATGAATCCAGATGACATTCAAAAGAAAATGAGCCAACAAGGTAATCCTCTTCTACCAACAAGAATCAAATCCGATGTCGGACCTGAAATTATCACTAAAATTGAAGAGCGTCGAGAAGATCTTCCCGGTGTAGTCATCGAAGTCCAGGCAGTAAGAAGCTACATATACAATGAACTCGGCGCTCATACCTTCGGATATGTAGGTGAAATTAGTGACTCTCAATTGGCAAAAGGAAAAGTAAGTGGTTATAAATCGGGAGACATGCTTGGAAAAACGGGACTAGAGCAAGTATGGGATAAGGAGCTGCGCGGTGTCGATGGCGGAGCCCAAGTAGAGGTTAATGTTTCTGGTAAGCCTGTACAAATGCTTGGCAAAAAACAGCCTATCGCTGGAAACGATCTTATTCTAACTATTAATGCTAAAATCCAGCGAGCAGCTGAAAAAGCTATGGACGAACGTTTAAAATACCTTCAAGATAAACTAGGGAATCCAGAAGCAAAAGCGGCTGCTGCCGTCGTAATGAATCCCCAAACGGGAGAAATTCTTGCTATCGTAAGCCGTCCTACATTTGATCCAAATAAATTTAATGGTGGTATTTCTGCGAAGGACTGGAAAGAGATTAATGATAATCCAAATAATCCAATGCAAAATAGAACCATCGGTGCATCATATCCCCCCGGCTCTGCATTCAAGATTGTTACTGGGACTGCTGCCTTAGAGACTGGGAAAGTAACTCCGGAAGAAAAGATTTTTGATTCTGGCAGGCATAGACTGGCACCTGCTAAAGGTAATGCTCACAACGCCGCTCTGGGTTGGATTGATTTTAGAGTCGCTCTTGCCAAATCGGATAACGTCTACTTCTACGAATTAGGCAATCGCTTAGGTATTGATACGCTAGAGCAATGGGCTCGTAAATTTGGCCTTGGAGCAGTCACTGGCATCAATTTACCTGATGAGGATGACGGACTCGTTGCAAATCAGCGGTATAAGAAAAAAGTGTACGATGAAGATTGGGTAATTTCCGAAACCTTTGATGCCGCAATTGGACAAGGATTTAATTTAGCAACACCGCTTCAGATGGCTGTAGTAACCAGTATAGCTGCCAATGGTGGGCATCGCTATCGTCCGTACCTGGTAAGCAAAATGGTTTCACCGAGCGGTCAAGTTGTACAAACTTTTGAACCTGAAGAGCTAGGTACTGTACCCATGTCGCCTTCTACGTTAAATGCCATTCGAACAGGTCTGCGTGATGTTGTTACCCCCTCTGGTACTGCTGGATACATATTCGAAGGCTTTCCTGTCCCGATTGCCGGAAAAACAAGTACCGCAGAAAATCCTCATGGAGATGATCACGGATGGTTTGTAGCATATGGCCCTTATGACAATCCAACCATAGCAATCGCCGTTATCGTAGAACAAGGCGGTTATGGATCCGACTCAGCAGCACCGATTGCACGAAAAATAATGGAAGCCGCCTTTGATTTACCACCGAGCCGAGATGCAGCAGATATATATGCCGAAGAATGGCAGACAAAGCAGAACAACAAGATTACCTCACAATAAAAAATATAAGATATATATAATCCTTATTCATTTTGTGTTTTTTTAAATTCTACTCCCTCTTTGAAAACCTGACCTACTACTTGTCCCAGGCTAAAGTAACTCGACCCCATCATAATCATCGGGTTGACCTTTAATGGATCTAGTTTGCCTGCACTCAGACATTCCTCATTTCCATACACAGCCACAATTTCCCCAAAGAACATTTCGAAGCCAAACATTGGCACACTATTAATAACTTTGCAAAGTAGGTTCATCGGGCATTCTTTGATCATAGGTGCCTTTCCTAGGTCATCGTAAAAAGACGTAAATAACATTGACTTGTCTACAGTCTTTCCTGATACCACACCGCAATAATCCGTTTTTTGCACCATATCTGCCGAAGGTATATTAACACTGAAATACCCATTTTCTTTGACTCCCAAAGTCGAGTGATGGGTATTTTTTAATGATATATATAGTACATTCTCAAGACTCACGACTCCGCATGCACCGATTGTAACGTAATTAGGTTTGCCATTGACATCTACGCCAACAAGCATAGTAGGAAACGGGCCAAATGGCCTATTCGGTAACTTAACTTTTTTCACTAAAATAAGTCCTCCTTTAATTGAATCAACATAAAGTGTAAACGAATTCGATGATTATTCCATTGTATAGTATACCCGTGTTAAGATATCGAATTCTAACTCATTATGATTTATCAGATCCTCATGTACATTTAGTATCTGATATCAAGTGACGGTTTGTTCAAGAATCAATCGAAAATTTTGTATGTCAAAAGGGCTCAACTTGCAATTATCCATTGCATGTTGAGCCTTAAAACTATTTATTGAATTTTTCTTGCCATTTTGGGGTCTACAAATTTATCTTATTATACCTTCACCTTGTTTGATCGACTCTGCACTCGTCGTTATTTGCAAAGTCAGCTAACGATAGGACCATTACCAGTCTATCTTCGCCTTCACCATACTCGTCTTTCCGGCAATCCGTAACCTTGAATCCCAATTTGCTCTCATAAATTTTAACTGCTGCAACATTATTTCGATCCACTGTTAGTTCTACTTTTTCAATATTTTCCCTATATAAAGCTTTTAAGCTCTTCTTAAGTAATTCAGTCCCGAGACCTAGCCCCTGAGAGTCTTTGGATATTGAAACTCCGACCATATAGGCTTTTTGTGGACTATCCCAATCCAGCATATACTGAATTAGTCCAATAATTTCTATATTTTTTTTAAAAACATAGACACGACCATGCCGAATTAGCGGTACAAGATGCCACGCATTCATTCCACCTTCGCCAAAAGCTTCTTTTTCTAACTGAACTAAACGCTGAATCAGTTTAGGTTCAATTTCTCGCACCAGTTCAATCATCGGTTCCCCCTTTGAATTTCTTTCCCACATACTTTGAATCACTGACTGAAAGCACCCCCGCATAGGTTAGAGAAAATGCAATTTGGTCCCCAACCTTTATTGTTTGTTCAGAGTCTGTAATATCAGCGATGAGATGATCGCTACTCGCTCCTAATACTATTATTTTTTTGTCAATTGGCCTAATGCCATCAATATTGACATCCTGTTTCCCCATAGATACAATTGCTCTTTTTCTGATCCCGATGTCGATAAATTCCGGGATATTACCAAAAGCATCTCTACCAATAATTCCCGTAGGTATAGTTGGCTTGCAATTAACCTCAATTACCTCTGCTCGCAAAAGGAAAGCATCATGGTGAAGCCATGGTATTTTGCGACTATTGGTCGTGTCTGTACCTAACAATATACCTTCACCAATTCTCAATTGATTAACTCCAGCAGGAATTTGATTATTTTCTACCAGAAGTAAACTAGACGTCCCGCCCCCGGAGATAATCTCAATTTTATGACCTAATTGAGATTCCACAGCACGCCCCATTTCAACTAAAGTCCCTAAATTCTTAGAACTGGGCAGAATGCCGCCAAAACATCCCATATTTGTTCCTAATCCCGATAGTTCTATTTCTTTTAAAAAAGAAATTTGCCTTGCAATATCAAGTACATTTTCCTGCAGTATTCCTTCACGAAGGTCACCGACGTCAACCATTAGAATCACTTTGTGTATTTTTTTTAATTTCTTAGCCGCTTTCGCTAATGCCTTGATTACAGTTATTTCTGAATTAATACTAGTATTGGTATGCTGAACAACATTTATAACGTTGCTTAACCCTGGAAGCCTAAGCATAGTAATCGGTTGAGTAAAGCCTCTTTCTCTAAGTTCAATGACGTTCTCCATCCTGGAATCCGCCAAACCGTTAATGCCACCTTCCACCATGGCAGAGACGATTTGGTGCATAGCACTGAACCCTTTAGTAACACCAATTACGGCTATCCCTTTTTGGTGACATTTTTCTACTACTTGAATGGAGTTATACCTGATTTTTTCTAGGTCAATCTCAAGCATTGGACAACCACGCATTAAGCTCTCCCCCTTATATAGCGCACTTTCGGACACATGAAATTGCGCTAATGGTTAGACTGTAGAAACCGCTCTAAGGTAATATAATAACCACTTTACTCATCTTTAATCTTATACTACTGAATCTCCAGCACCCTCTCATAAAAGCCAGCCTTGTCGCCAAATGAAGTAACAACAGGTGGCATTAATCAGCAATAGAAAGGGTATACCTATGATAAAACTCCAATGACGCGTCTTGTGGCGAAACATATACATACCGATAAGTATACCTGTTGCGCCAAAAAATAAGGCACAAAGAAATAAAGTACGTTCTCTGATGCGCCAATTTTGTTGCCGCGCACGTTTCTTATCTAACATAATCAAGAAAAAGGTTACTATGTTCCAAAGAACATATGTAATGAACCATATCCGAGAATTAAGAAATAAATGCATCAAATTATGTCCTCCTCTTGTAGGTAAAGACCGCTATAGTGTAATTCTCAACATGCAAGCCATATAAGGGTAAGAAGGCAGCACTATTGTTTATTTGCTTGAAAATGGTTCTATAAAAATTAACCGTCGATATTTCAATAATAACAAAGAAACTAGCAATCTATTAAAGTCTGCTAGTTTCTTTATTAGTCGAATTTACTTTGTTGTTTCAACTTTATCGAGATAATCCTCTAAAGCCTTATTGATAATCTTTGTAATTGAAACATCCGTCGTAGTACTATGTTCTTTAAGTCTATCTGAAAGAGATTGTTCAATACGAGTAGTGTAGGACACCATAACTTTACCTGCCATGTTAATTCACTCCTATGTCTTAATATTTATATATTACACCACAACTATATTTTTTAAGCAAGTTTAAAAGAGATTGTCATGGTTTTGCCATACTTTTATATTATTCTAGACTTGGTAATTTTAAGTAATCCCTTGAAAGGTGTGGTATAATGCAAGGCTTCTATAAAGTATCCCCCATAAAGCAAATTAATGCTCGATATCTTCAAGTAGCAAATCATGAAAATATGATTGCATATAAAGATTATAAATATAATAAAAATAAACGCAGTTTTTATTCAAGAACTAAGCCGCAAAGTTTAGATATTGTTGAAATCAGTTCCCAAGGTTTACATGCCTTACAACAACATGCTGATTCAATACCTCCTACACAAATTGAATCAGCAACAATACCGTATATTTCAAATTTAATCGCAAACTACGAGAAATGGGGATCAACCTAACGTAGCATCAAAACTCCTGTAAGGTAAAATTACCTTGCAGGAGTTTTGATTTACAAACCACATTCTGCTCTCATCTTACTAAACAATCCATATTGTATTACGGCTTTATGCTCTACCGTGTCCCGTTCAACATTTTCCCATACATCATTCATATCTAGAAGGCACTTCTCAACGTTAATGCGCCTACTTGTCATTCCTGTGTTTTCTTGATCAGAATTCATAACAATCCTATATTTGTACCTTCCAATATCGCAGGTTGATAATATTGGACTTCGATATTTAGTCGTAGACATTGTACTATTCATAACTACCTCCAACTAATTTACCAATAGTGGCATAAAAATCACTATAAGTAGTTTATATTGGTTATAATACAAGAAAAATATGACATTTATATGACAAGTAAAAACTACCAATAAATCTTCTTCGTTTAAATTATAATAGATATAACGGTAAAATCAGAGATATTTAACCCCTAAGCCATATTAATCCGTTTAATGATATCTCTTTTTAATTATTCGTTAGTTAATTTATTTAATTAAGTAACAAGGATTTTTCAATATTATATAGAATAATAAGAATTATATAACTTTTAGAAAAAAATATATTGGAGGAAGACGTATGAAACCTTTTATGGACGAAGATTTTTTATTAACCAATAAAACTGCGGAAAAACTTTACCATGATTACGCAAAGGATATGCCAATTTTTGATTACCACTGTCATCTAAATCCGAAAGAAATTAAAGACAATAAGAGATACCGAAACATTACGGAAATATGGCTTGGCGGTGATCATTACAAATGGCGCGCTATGCGAAGTAATGGTGTTGACGAAAAGTATATAACAGGAGATGCACCTGATAAAGAAAAGTTTATGAAATGGGCCGAGACAATGCCAAAATGCATTGGCAATCCTTTGTATCACTGGACTCATCTAGAATTGAAAAGATTCTTTGGTATAAATGAACTACTTTCATCCAAAACTGCTGAAGTAATCTGGGAAAAATGTAATGAAATGTTGGCAAAAGACGAGTTTACTGCACGAGAACTTATCAAACGTTCGAATGTAAAGGTGATTTGTACTACCGATGATCCTGTAGATTCCCTCGAAGACCATATTGCATTAGCTAAGGATAAAACTTTTGCTGTAAAGGTACTCCCTGCATTTAGACCTGATAAGAGCTTTAATATCGATAAAGCAGGTTTCGTAGAATGGATCGAAAGACTTAGTAAAGTTGTTGGTCAAGATATTCAAACTTTTACTAGTCTGAAAGAGGCTTTAAAACAACGCTTAGATTTCTTCCATGAAGTTGGTTGCAGAGTTTCTGATCATGCCTTAGATCCAATTGTTTTCGAAGAAGGTACTGAAGAGGAAATTACCGCTATCCTGCAAAAAGCGTTAAAAGGAGAACAACTTACTGAATCTGAGATAAAGAAATATAAAACTGAAGTTATGGTCTATCTTGGAAAACAGTATACCCGTTTGAATTGGACCATGCAGATCCATATTGGTACCATCAGAAATAACAGCAAACGAATGATGAGACTACTGGGACCAGATACTGGTTTTGATGCAATTGCAGATTATACGTTCGCTGAAGCTCTTTCAAAATTTCTTGATAAATTAGACGATACCGATGAGCTGCCAAAGACAATTTTATATTGTTTAAATCCTCGCGATAACGAAATCTTGGGTACAATCATAGGCTGCTTCCAAGGCGGCGGGATTCCAGGCAAGATTCAAGTTGGTTCTGGCTGGTGGTTTAATGATCAAAAGGATGGCATGACAAAACAAATTATCTCCTTGTCAAATCTAGGCCTTCTGAGTCTCTTTGTCGGTATGCTTACTGATTCAAGAAGTTTCCTTTCCTATACGAGACATGAATATTTTAGACGGATTCTTTGTAACATCATTGGGGAATGGGTAGAGTCTGGCGAAGCACCTAATGACTTTGAACTTCTCGGCACAATGGTACAAAATATTTGCTTTGACAATGCCAAAGAATACTTTGGTATCAAAATATAATAAATCGAATAAAACAAAAACGTCCTACTAGATTCTATAGAATCTAGTAGGACGTTTTTGTTTTGTAGGCGTTTACTAATTGTATCTCTACTACAAAAGGCTCTTCATTCCTTATTAAAGATATATCAGCATTTTTTATAACCCCATCTTTTAATAAGCTCTATTATCACTTCGGTTGCTTTTATTAGAGACGGTACGGGGAGATATTCATACTTTCCGTGATAGTTATGTCCACCGGCAAATATATTAGGACAGGGCAAGCCTTTGTATGATAAGTGTGCCCCATCTGTGCCCCCACGGATAGGTACGACTATCGGTGTTACACCCACAGCTTCCATAGCGTGCTGAGCTTCCTCTACGACGAAGAAAACCTCTTCTATTTTTTCCCGCATATTATAATAAAGATCTTTCATTTCTAAGCGAATAGCATCTGATCCATACTTTGCATTAAAACAATCCGCTAAAGATTGGATAAATACTTTACGTTGCTCGAACTTTGCACGATTGTGGTCACGAATTAACATATCTAGTACTACATAGTCTACGCCACCCGTAATGCGTTTGGGGTGAAAAAAGCCCTCATGGCCCTCTGTATATTCTGGCTTTTCTCCAGCTGGTAACATCATTTGCCATTCGGCTGCCATAGTCATTGCATTAATCATTTTATTTTTGGCCCAACCTGGGTGAACAACACGACCATTGAAATGGACTATGGCGTTAGCCGCGTTAAAACTTTCATAGATTAGTTCTCCTAATCCACCACCATCAATTGTATAGGCAAAATCAGCACCAAATGCCGCTACATCAAATCTATCTACACCACGGCCAATTTCTTCGTCTGGTGTCAATGCTATACGTATCTTACCGTGGGGTATTTCTGGATGGTTAATGAGATACTCTACCGCGCTAAACGCCGCACATATGCCTGCTTTGTTATCGGCACCCAATAAAGTAGTTCCATCGGTTACCACAATATCCTGCCCCTTATAAGAAGACAACTCTGGAAAATCGTTTGGTGATAATATAATTCTGGCTTCTTCATTCAATATAATATCACCGCCATCATAATTACTAACAAGGCGAGGTTTGACATTTTTCCCTGTTAAGTCCGTTGCGGTATCCATATGCATTACAAATCCGATTACTGGGGCATCATGGCAACCGTTGGCTGGCAAGGTTGCCATTACATATCCATTCTCATCCATTGAGACTTCCTTTAGTCCAATATTTTGCAGTTCTGTAGCTACTATGCTACCAAGTACCAACTGTCCTGGAGTACTTGGGCAAGTAGCCGATCTACTGTCTGCTTGAGTGTCAATTTTGACATACCGAAAAAAGCGTTCAACTAAATGATTTGCATCTAATACCATTCTTTCCCCTCCTCGAATTAACTCTAACATAAAGACACTATATCAGCTTCGTCTGTATACATAGTAATTCCTTCCATATATTAAAAATATTAGCAGGAAATTAATTTTCATCATCAAATATATTAATAAAGTAATTTTTTTTACAATTAGATAATCGATTGCAACTGTATTAAGGGGGATTGATTACACTAGGCCATATATCTTAAATCTACATGGGCTGAGTTTATTTTTGGACTTTGTGCTTAGGAGGCTACTTTGATGATTTTTTTTGGCTTCATTATTGTCATCATTACTTTTTATTTAATTGCTAAGGGATACGAAAACAAAGTTGTATTATTTCTATCTGGATTAGCCATGTCTTCGTTGGCTCTAAATCCGGCAGCAAGCATTGATGCTTTCGGAAAGGCCTTGGTTAATAGCGTCCTAGTGACGACAATTTGTTCAGTGTTAGGATTTTCTGAAGTTATGAGGGTAACTGGTTGTGATAAACATCTTGTCCATATGCTCTCACGCGCGTTAGTTAAATACAAGTCGATACTTATTCCTGGTGCAGTAATGATAACTTTCTTTATTAATATAGCCCTACCTAGCGCTTCAGGCTGTGTAGCAGCAGTTGGGGCAATTTTAATTCCTGCACTAACTAGTGCTGGTGTCCATCCCGTAATCGCCGGTAGTGCACTATTAGCTGGTTCATGGGGTGGTGTATATAATCCGGGCGTAGTACATAATATTGTTATTGCAAAACTCAGTGGGCTAGACGTAATGGTTGTTGTAATGAAAATGGCCAAAATTCCTATTACAGGGGCAATTGTCTCAGCTATTGTCCTAACAATTGTGGCTCGGCTTCGTAAAGAAGATTGTAGTATGATTGAGACAGCCGCAACCTTACAAACAGTTGAACAGTTAAAGGTGAATTATCTAAAAGCAGCCGTACCAGTTTTGCCACTGGTATTATTGATATTAGGAAGTCCGTTGGTAGCAGTCCTCCCACCAATCTCTGTATTGCAAGCTATGGTTGTAAGTACAATCGCGTCCTTCTTTGTTACCTGGACTAAACCTGAAATAATTTCTAAAGAATTCTTTAAAGGATTAGGAACTTCATATGGTAACGTCATTGGTCTAATCGCTTGTGCTACCGTTTTTGTAGAGGGAATGAATTCAATTGGCTTAACGACCAGTTTAGTGGAAGGTATGAAACACTCACAATATATTGCTAAGCTAGCTGCATCCCTAGGACCTTTCCTCATGGCAACTTTGTCTGGTTCAAGTGATTCAATGATTTTGGCCTTTAACAATACCATTACGCCTCATGCAGAGCAGTTAGGATTTACTATCCCACAGATTGGCTTGATGGCATTCATAAGCGGCAATATCGGACGTGTTTTATCTCCAGTGGCAGCAGCCACAATCATTGTAGCCGGAATGGCTAACGTAAGCGCTCTGGAAATGACAAAACGCAACTTACCTGGTATGATATTTGCTCTTATCATCACAATGAGTATGTTTTTAATGGGAATTTAATAACAACTATATAGCTTAAACGCAAATAGAAAATTCCACAGTTATATGTATTATAATTGTGGAATTTCCTATTATGAATCGGATAAAAGATAAATCAAATTTTACTATAACTCAACATCATTTTTTTGAGGTTTAAAACACTAGCTAGTACTGATCTGAAGAGATTCGAACAGAGATTTTCTCAATCGTGAGGATTCAAGAATTCTATTCGTTTCTATCTTACCGAAAAAATTTCAATAATAAATTCAATACTTATTCATGTGTGATGCTACTTTTTTAACTATATCCTAATTTATGCCCTCTCAGTTTCAATGCTCCTTCCTTTACCATACATAGAACGATGATACTTTGGATACAGCTAAGCAGAGGAAGTAGAAAGGAATGCATTAACTAATCAATAAAGGAAGTGATAAGTATGAGTTATAGGCAAAAATTAACCTATCGAAAAATTAAATCTTTATCAAATAGATCACCCGCTGGAAAGCACCCTAGTATAGTTACTACAGACTTAGATAAAATGGATGATGTAAAGGATACTTCACCGGTAGGGGCTGTAAAAGACACCTATGGTTATATGGGCTTTACTAGTCAGGATTCTTGAACTTACCGAACAAATCTTTCAATTTTTTATTCCACTTATTTTCATTACATACATCTACTATTATAGTCTTCTTATCGTAAATGAATATCGAATATAGATTTACTGCAATTAAAAAGAACTCAACCCATTATAACGGCGGTTGAGTTCTTTTATTCTTGGGACTTTAGGTTAACTCACATCTAAAAAATGGTCACATAAGGCTGTTGATTAACTCGGTAAATTCACTATGAACGTACTTCCATGCCCTGGCGCGCTTTCCACTTTTATCGTCCCACCATGGGCATCCACTATCCATTTAGCGATGGACAAACCAATCCCCGTACCGCCTTCTTCTCTCGATCTTACTTTATCTACCCTGTAGAATCGATCGAAAATTAAGCTTTTGTGTGTATCGGAAATTCCTACACCCTGATCCCGCACAGTAATGCTAATACCTGGTTTTGCTCCTGCCACCCTTCTTAGCAACACATCTACCCGACCTCTGGTTGGAGTGTATTTTATCGCATTATCAAGCAAAATTAATAGCAATTGGTTGATTCTCTCCTTGTCGGCGAAAATCACCATTTCCTCACCACCGTCCAATCCCAGCTCCAATCCTTTTTCATCGGCTACTGGCTGAAATGAGCGAATAACCTGTTCAGTAACACTATATAAATCGAATCTTTCTTTAATAATATTGGCTGCCCCTGCATCGGCTCGTGCAAGGGTCAGTAAATCGGAAACCATTTTTGACATCCGCTTCACTTCGCTTTTCATATCATCCAACACTTGAGTAGAGAAGGAGGAAAGGTGGCTACTGTCATCCGTCTGGACAACCTCGACGGAACTCAAGAGTATGCTAAGAGGAGTACGTAATTCATGAGAAGCATCTGCGACAAATTCACGTTGCCTTACAAACGATTGCTTGATCGGAATGATTGCTCGCCCTGCTAATAAATGTCCTATGAAAGTGGCAACAAGAAGAAATAAGATGGCAATCACAATTAATACAATCAGTAATGTCTTAAGTAGTGCATAATAGGCCGTAATGTCTTCACCAACAAAAACGTTGCCGAGAAAATCTTCTCCGTCGTAGATCTTCATACTGCACATAATTATGATGACTCGTTCCCCTTCTGGGAGATAGAATTTCCTAATTGTTCCTTCGCCATCTGCTACATTCCAGTTGCTAATAATCTCCTGAACTTTGGGGCGCATTTTCACGGCTGGTTCATTGGTGTCAACGAGTTGTCCTTTATCATCAAACACATAAAAGAAAATTTTGCCACCCATGGCATCGATATTGTTTTCTTCTTTTAACTCTATTTTATTCTTTTTTTGTTTGAGCATCGTTATATGCTCTTTTGCTTCTTCTTCGGCAAAAGACCGTATATCTTGTTGTTCTTCATGATGAAGCACCCAAACAACCCCAGCATCACTTACTGCAATAAATGCTAGAAGAAAGACTGCCATAACTACCGTATAAAGCAGCGTTAAACGATTACGTATTTCAGAAAACATTATGAGCCTCCAATTTGAATCCGATACCCCTAATGTTTTGTAACTCTACATCATCATCTTCGGCAAGACTGATTTTTTTTCGGAGCAGCCGAACATAGGCATCAAGATTATTTGATGATACGTTTGCCTCTAGCCCCCATATCCGATCTAAGATGACTTCCCTAGGTACTACCTGTCCGCTATTGTGCATTAGTAAATCCAGTACTTGAAACTCCCTCGCAGTAAGTTGTATTTCAGTATCTCCACGATGCACACTACGAGTGGTACGATTTAAGACAAGACTACCTACTTGTAATATTTCTTCTTTTATTTTTAATCCACTACGTCGAGACAGGGCACGGACTCTGGCAAGTAGTTCTGTGAATTCAAAAGGTTTGACAAGATAGTCGTCCGCCCCTGTATCCAATCCTAGAACTCGATCGCTTACGGCATCTTTGGCTGTAAGCATTAATATAGCTCCATGATAGTTTTGTTTTCGCAGATGATCACATACTTCGAGTCCTGTTTGACCAGGCATCATCCAATCCATAATAATTACATCATAGGGAGAGTGAAGCGCATAATCGATAGCTATATCACCACGCAAAACCCAGTCGACCTGCGCAACCGCTTTCTCCAACATATGTTTAATTAACCTTCCAAGCTTAGCATCATCTTCGGCAAGTAATACACGCATATGAACTTCTCCTTTTGCCATAACTACCCAAGGGATTTATTTTTATATATTCTAGGCGATAGCAATTCGAATGTCAACACTATTTCCTAATTAGCTTCGTAGACAAAAAGGGCTTTATCTTCAACAATTGTTAACAACTTTATCTTGCCCTGAATTGACGGTGGCAAATTCTCGTAATATTTCTTTTGCGCAATGAAATAGGATTTACCTGCCTTGTCTTGTACTGCTTTCTGTAACTCATCTGACTTCAATTCGATACCCGGCATACCACTGTAAAACATAAAACCCGGGCGGTAAAATTTTGCGACATATACGGGAGACTGTCCGTCGTAATACTGTTTAAAATCATTAACAAGATCCTTTACCGCGAGACTAGGTGCCAGAACAGGAAGCATTTGTGTTACTAGAAATGCGGTGAAAAATATCATGCCGATCACATTGGCTACAAAGACACTACGAAAATTAATACGATAACTTAACCACCATACAGAAGCAACAAGCAGAAAAAGAATAATTGCCGTTACTTTTACTAGTGGAACTAATTGAGCCGCTAACACCCCTCCTGCCTTAAACAACCCAGCTTCGAGAACAACGACTAGGATTGCGAGAATTATACTAGACCATTTCAAAACGCTACTACGTTTTTCCCTCCAAGCTTTATCAAAATACCAACCGACCAATAATGCTAAAGGAGGATACATTGGTAAGATATAAGAAACCAGCTTCGTTTGTGACAAGCTAAAGAATAAGAATACAACCGAAGCCCAGATGACTAGAAATATGGTGTAATTCCTTTCTTGCCCCTTATTTCTCAATCCCCCAATAAACGCCTGGGTCAAAAATGCAGTCCAGGGGAAAAAGCCAACAATTAGTACGGGGATGTAATAATACCATAAAGCGCCTGACTGATGCTCAGGTTGCAAAAATCGCGTCACATTATGGAAGCCTAGAAATGTGTCCACAAAATCCATGCCGTGGTAATAATACATGATCCAGTACCAAGGTACCGCAATCGCACTAAACAATACTCCACCACTAAATAATTTCATACGTTTTAGCAACCCAATGTTACCTGTGAACAACAAGTACAGACCTACAATTGCCCCACAGAAAACAACACCAATAGGTCCTTTGGTAACAACAGCGAGTGCGGCGCAAGCATAAAATAGGTAGTTCTTTCTAATAAGAAAAGCAAGCAATGCTCCTGTAAGGAAAAACGTCAGAGTAATATCTGTAACGGCGGCCTTACTCAAGTAGAAATATTCTAAACTAGTAGCAAGGACTAATGCTGAGAGCAGTCCGGCGCGATCATTGAAAAGTTTACGACCCGCTAGATATAGCAAAACCGATCCTAATGCTGCCAACAACGCAGACGGAAACCGTGCGGCAAATTCTCCAACACCAAATACTTTGAATGCTCCCGCCACGAGCCAATAGTACATTGGCGGTTTATCATACCAAAACTCACCATAAATCCTTGGAGAGATAAAGTCTTGATTTTGTATCATTTCTAGTGCAGTTTCGGCATAAACCGGCTCATCCGGATCTAATAACGGTAAATTACCCAAGTAAAAAAAGCTAATTAACCAGGAAACACATAAGATTATTGCGATATTTATCCATAACTTTCTATCTTTCATACTATCACTTTCCCTTCATAGCACCTAAGTATAAACTAGGATTCTGAAAATAAAATGAAAGTATTAATACCTATCAGTAAAAATCTCAGTACATTCTATCAAATACAATCATTAGTGCCTAAATAAGAAAGCTCCGTCCACGACTTCTACAAAGAGTAAAGCAGCTATTGTCCAATTTGGCAAATAACTGCTTTACTCTTTATAATACAATTTAATTTGAATGGAAAAGTGAAAACTAACTTGTTAAGCAGACTGAATTAGTTTTTCCTCTCGAATTGGAAGGTTAACTAGTGCTGCAGCGGATGCCAATATAATATCTGCGTACCACATCCATAGATAGTTGCCATCATGAGCCATAGCAATTCCCCCGAGCCATGCACCCAAAAAACCTCCAATTTGGTGGGTCAGAAGTGTTAGGCCGAAAAGTGTCGCCAAATATTTCGTACCGAAAAGTTTCCCAACAAGACCAGCGGTTGGTGGTACTGTCGCCAACCAAGTGAACCCTAGAGAAGCAGCAAAAATATAGAAAGTCAAAGGCGTTTTGGGTGCAATAAGATATAATCCGATCATTACAGCGCGACTGCCGTACATCACAGCAAGTATGTATTTCATCCGATATCGTGAACCAAGGGATCCGGCAAATAAGCTGCCTGCTATATTGAACAAGCCGATGATAGCCAATGAAGCAGCAGATACACTTGCCGAATGCCCACATAAAGCAACTTCCCCAGGCAGGTGGGTTACCAAGAATGCAATATGAAAGCCACATGTAAAAAATCCTGCATGCAGACATAAGTAGCTTGGATTCTTCATAGCTTGACGAACTTGCTGCACTAACCCTCCCGTAGGCTGTTCAGAAGTAGAAGCAACACTCTTATCTGTTGGTAAGTCACCTCGCAATAGTGAAGCAATGGGTATCGTAAGAAGTGTTGTTACCGCCATGGTGAGCATGGCAGCGACCCAGCCAAATCCGCTAATAATTCCTTGTAATAAAGGTGCAAAAATAAACTGACCGAAAGAACCTCCTGCATTTATAAAACCGCCAGCAAAAGCACGTTTCTCGAGAGGCAGCTGCCGAGAAGTGGCACCAATCAATATTGAGAAACTTCCCGCCCCTGCACCTGCCGCACTTAAAATGCCCATAGTTAATATGAGCGACCATTCCGAATTTACGAAAGGTGTCAAAGCCAATCCCCCTGCAAGTATAAAAGCTCCCACTATAAGAACACCATAGGAGCCCTTTTTATCAGCAATTGCTCCGAATATAGGCTGAGCTAAGCCCCAGACAAACTGCCCCACAGCAAGCGCGAAGCTAATCGAAACAATACCTAATCCTGTAGATGCATTTATCGGTGAGACGAAAAGTCCAGTTGACTGCCTGACCCCCATAGTGATTGCTAGAATTGCCGCAGAACTTATCATTAGCGTCCAGGCTGAACGAGTTGATTTAGTTTGCATGATTGGCTCCTTTACTCGATATTATTCTATAAATTATTAGCAAATGTTTAATGCAATATTATAGTAAAAAAGTCCAATTCCTATCAAGAGAAGGGAATTGGACTTAAATCCGTAGCAGGTACGAAGCTTTATACCTTTTTAACAAATTCAGATTTTAATTTCATTGCTCCAAAACCATCAATATGGCAATCAATATTATGATCTCCATCAACCAACCGTATACTTTTTACTTTTGTACCTACCTTTAAGGCTGATGAACTTCCTTTTACTTTAAGGTCTTTGATTATGGTTACGGAATCGCCATCGTTTAAAACATTTCCATTTGCATCTTTGATAACTTGTTTATCTTCACTATTTTCGCTTTCTAATTTTAAAGTCCACTCATGAGCACACTCTGGACAAACAAGAAGATTTCCATCTTCATAAGTGTATTCAGAATTACATTTTGGACAATTTGGCAAATCATTCATAATTCATTTTTCTCCATTCGTTATTGTAATTGTAATTGTAATATACTATCATAGTTTTCTTATATTGACAAACCTTCCCTGTAAGCTTTCTCCTAGTTCTTTTTCTATCCTTTTTGAACCACAAAGACACAAAGGTCACAAAGGGGTTCTATCCATTTCATTCCCATCTTTTTTGTGTGCCGCGATAGCGGCATTGTGTCTTTGTGGTTCAATCTTTTTGACTAGAAACTTATAATTTCTGATACCATAAGAAAAGACTTGGCTTAGGCCAAGTCCTCAGACGCAGGCAGAAGCCTTAGTCGCTCTTACTTGGAATCAAGGAAGTGTTATACTTTCTGATTCCGCAAAAAAATGGCCTAATCCTCGCATTTCCTAAGGATCAGTCCATTTTTGTCGTAAAAGATGATGTAGTTTACGTTCCTTCATCTAGAATCAAAGCATAAACATACCTTGAGCCATGAACACCGATGGTTAAAACCATTTCGATATCAGTCGTACGGCTAGGGCCCGAAATAAAGGTAGTTGTGGTAGGTAGATCGGTTCCGTACCGCTCTTTAAAGGTTTTGACCACTCCGGCAAATCCATCCACTAATTGAGCGGTTGTAAAGATGGCAATAAGGGTAAGTGGTAATACAGATATCGATGCAGGCTGACCGGGAGATGCCGCTGGTAATACAAGGGTACCTGTTTCGGCCATCACCATATCACCCCAAACAATGCCGGCTTCCATGGCAGCTGCTTTGCCAATCCAGTCACTATAATTTTTTTCTAACGGCCACCGTGATAAGGAAGCCTGCGTATCTGAAAATATGTCTTCTAATTTTAATTTTTCCAGTTCAGGATGATCCCAGCGCATTACCCTTTGAAGCTGTCTCTCTTGAATAATTTGTTTAATAACTTGTCCAAGTTCCGTTTGATTTTTAATACTAAAAGCTTTCCCGCCCAATGTGGTCCACTCATGGATAAATCGTTCCCGTAGATCTCGGCGTTCTTCAACATTTGTTTGGCGCTGAGTAAATAAACCATCCATTGGGTTTTCTACGCGTGGGGCTTTCCCACCAGGTGGGGTTTTTATATTCTGGCGTATGGTGGAAAAGAACGCTTCGCGATTACCTGTTAATACTCCTTGTGCCATTTTTCTACTCCTTTCTGTCTTTGTTCATCTCCGGCCATATTTCATGGAAGAATTTATTCGGAAGAGCGGGCATATCACGATGCTTTAACCAATCAGAAATTGGCGGTGGACCAAAGGCAATTTTCTCCGCCTTGACTAGAGGGAATTGAAACCGCCTAGCCATTCGTATTGAGAAGCGATAGCGGCTCATACTTGCAAAAGTAGCACTCCAGCCTTTGTAGGCTATATCTTCGACAAGTTCTCCTTTCTTTTCAAGCTCCACCTTGTCGTTCCGCAGTGCGTAGAGCATATCATGTAAAGGAATTTTAACCGGACAGGCAAAGGTACACGCACCACAAAGTGTTGTAGCATACGCCAATTCACCATATTTATCCATCCCTTGATATAAAGGAGATAATACCGCTCCAATTGGCCCTGGATACACCCAGCCATAAGCATGTCCACCAATATTTCGATACACTGGACAAGCATTTAAACAGGATCCGCAGCGAATACAGTTAAGAATCTTTTCATATTTCGTTCCCAGCTGTTTAGAACGGCCATTGTCGACAATAACCAGATGAAATTCCTGAGGACCGTCAAGTTCTTCCGCTTTTCGCACACCCGTAGAAAGTGTATTATAAACTGTTAATTTCTGCCCAGTAGCGCTGCGCGCTAATAAGGAGAGCATGACTGTAAGTTCTTCTAATCCAGGTAAAATCCGCTCCATTCCCATGATAGTAACCAATGTCGGAGATAACGCTGAGATAATACGGGCATTGCCTTCATTCGTACAAAGTGTTATAGCACCCGAATCCGCTAAAGCGAAATTACAGCCAGTAATCCCAATATCAATCCCCAAGAACTTTTCCCGCAAATATTTCCTGGCGAATCCACATAGATCGGCAATTTCGGTAGGAATTTTTTCGTCACTAACTGCATTGAAGAGATCTGCCACCTGAAATCTATTTTTATGCATAGCCGGCGCTATGATATGGGACGGTGTTTCACCTGCCAGCTGAATAATCCATTCTCCTAAGTCAGATTCGATTACTTTGCACCCTTGCTTTTCTAGTGCCGGATTGAGGTGAATTTCTTCCGACACCATTGACTTAGATTTTAGAATGGATTTCGCATTCTTCTTCTTAGCCAGTTCGGAAATATACTGGACGGCCTCTTCACCAGTTTTAGCAAGACACACATGACCACCTTTTTTAAGTACATTATCAATTAGCTGATCTAAGTATTGATCCAGGTGCTGGATTACATGCATACGAATAGCCTCTGCTCGATTGCGAAACTCCATCCAGCGCTCTGCCCCTACCGCTTCAATTGCCGTAGCCCGCTGTCCTCTTAGACGTCCTGTACCATTTTTCACTGCCTTTAACATTGCCGTATCACTTAATGCTTTGTGGTAACGCTTGCGAAAACTCGGTTCAATATGCATTTTTACCACCTCCCTGATCCAGTACTTGTGCTAGATGCATGACTTTAATCGGAACACCCCGGCGACTTAGACGACCGCCTATATTCATTAGACAGGTCAAATCAGAGCCAGCCAATACCTCAGCACCAGTCGAAATGATGTTATCAACTTTTTCCTCGACAATCGCACCCGAAATGTCCGCCATTTTCATGGAAAAAGTTCCTCCGAACCCGCAGCAATCATAGGCAAAAGGTAGTTCAACAAAATCAATTCCTTTCACGTTTTTAAGCAGTATTTTAGGTTGTTCTTCTACACCTAGTATACGACTCATATGACAGCTAGAGTGATACGTTACTTTCTTGTTGAAAGTGGCCCCTACATCGGTTATGCCAAGGATATCAACGATGAATTCTGAAAACTCATAGGTTTTAGCGACAAATTCTTCTGCCCGTTTTTTCCACTTTGGATCATTTTCAAATAGAATTGGATAACCATGATGTATCATTGCCGCGCAGGATCCAGAGGGAATAACCACCTTCTCACTATTTTCGAAAACCTCAATCATCTTTTTTGCTACAATCGCAGTTTCTTTATAATATCCACTCGAGAAGGCAGGTTGGCCACAACAGGTTTGTCCTTCTGGAAAGTCTAACTCTACCCCGTTACGTCTCAATACCTGAACTACACTTTTGCCAACGTCTGCGTACATCATGTCGGCAATGCAAGTTACGAATAACGATGCTTTCAAATTAACCCCCCCATACTTCTTTCTATTGTCAATTGTCTTCTTAATATTATGTCAGTGAATGGGTTCTTTTTATTCTTAGATACTTGTAAATTGCTAATCATTTTTTTCATATTGCTATTATTGCAAATTACTATGGTAAACACCTATAATAAATGGCAAGTTTTGATCTATAGAATCGATCTACTATTCTTAATCCATCTTCGTAATCTTTCCTATAAACAAAGCCTCTACCAAATTTCCACAAAAATTTGGTAGAGGCTTTTACACCATTACATATAATACACTTTACGTATCGTCTTATACAATTCAAGAAATCAAAGAGATGTTACTATACTTACTCCGAACTTTCAACAAACCTCGGAGTTCTGATTTTCCATTTGTTTTTTGATCAGAGGCTTTATGCCACCACTGTTGATGATGTCCATTACATATTCAGACATGGGCTGGGCTTTTACGCTGAGACCTGTTCTTTCATTCCTAATCTGCCCAGACCTTATATCAACAGATACACTATCGCCTTTTTTGACCATGCTACTGATCTCAGGACAAACCAATACTGGTACGCCTAAGTTAATTGCATTCCGGTAAAAAATCCGTCCAAAAGATTCCGCAAGAATTACGCCGACACCTATTGCTTTTAATGTAATGGCAGCATGTTCACGACTTGATCCACAACCAAAATTTGTACCAGCCACAATGATATCACCTTGCTTAAATTCCTTAACTAGGTTAGGATCTGCTCCCTCCATCGCATGCTTTGCCACATCTTGTACATCTGTCAATTCTACGAAACGCCCTGGATATATTTGATCTGTATCAACATTCTTACCAAAGACAAAAGCTTTACCCTTAACTACTGTTTCCATTATGCAACACTCCTTAGTCAATATATTGGGAAGGATCAACAATTTTACCTTCTAATGCAGCAGCGGCTACTGCGGCTGGTGATCCGAGAAAGATTTCTCCTTTGGTGTGGCCCATCCGCCCTGGAAAATTTCGATTCGTGGAGGTAATGCAGGTTTCACCTGAAGCAATCATACCTTCATGAGTACCTAAACAACACGCACATCCAGGAGTGACGAAAGTAGCACCGGCTTCAACAAGAGTCTGAATATAGCCTAGTTTCATAGCTTCCAGAAAAACGCCCTTGGATGCTGGAACGACAACAAAACGAGTGCGTGGATGAATCTTTTTACCAGCTAAAATTTTCGCCGCCACCGCCAAATCGGGTACACGTCCACCAGTGCATGATCCTAAATACGCTTGATCTACCTTTCTACCAATAAAATCCGTAATATCTGCTACATTATCAACACTGAAAGGCGCTGCTAATTGTGGTTTTAGACTCGATACATTAAAGGTATGATCTGCGGCATACTGATACCCTGTATCCGTCGTGTAAATTTCGTAATTGCCTGTCACTTTTTCTTTCAGATATTCCATGGTTATTTCATCCGGTTGAATATAGCTTGTTTTGGCCCCCATCTCGGTAGACATGTTACACAAAGCCATCCGCTCGGAAATGCTTAACTGCGAAAGTACAGGGCCTGTAAATTCTACCGCCTTGTATACTCCATAATCAGCTCCTAGTTCACCAATTACATGCAAGATAATATCTTTGGCATAGACTCCCTTGGGCACCGTCCCATCAAGGTTAATGCGAATGATCTCAGGGACTCTAAACCAAAGCTTCCCAGTAAGCATAATAATAGCCAAATCAGTGGCACCTACCCCTGTTCCGAAAGCACCAAAGGCACCGTGGGTTGTTGTATGGGAATCCGTTACAACAACAATCTCCCCAGGATACACTAGTCCCTTATCCGCCAAAACCTGATGACATACTCCTTGATCAATGTCCATTAATAAATCAATGCCCTGATCCCAGCAAAATTCACGAAACTGCTTTTGATTGTCCGCTTGTACGATAGTAGACGGTGGCGAATAATGATCGAAAAACATGATAATTTTACTTGGGTCATATACTTTTTTGCCACCCATCTCAAAAAATGAACGTACTGTTTGCAGATATAAATCATTGATACCAGCAAGGTCGACACTACAGTTTACAATTTCGCCTGTAGAAACAGATTCTTTTCCCGCTTTTTGGGCTAGAAGTTTTTCAATTGCGTGCATAATAATCCTCCATGTTTTGTGTTTTATCTTTTTCAGCTTACTGATTTATTTAGTTTTCTTACTTACAGTAGAGTTCACTACCATAGCCCAAGAATCTTCCACCAGCAAGAACCGATTCCAATCCAAATGACTAGATTAATAATTGAAATATTAAACCCTTGTTTCCACCAAACCTTTTGATCAACATATCCTGCTCCAAAGTAGATTGGCGCAGGACCTGCAGCGTAGTGGGTTAGAGACCCACATAGACTTGATGTATAGGCCAGAGACAGTGCTGCCAAATAGGGTGGTACTCCTGTAGCAACCGCCACAGCGATAAAAGCTGAATACATGGCGACAACATGGGCCACCATACTAGCAAAGCCATAGTGAGTATACATATAAATGATCACCACAAGCAAGAATGCGGGTATCCAAGGAATTCCTACCATATTGGCACTAACAACCTTTGCAATCCACGGAATAAAACCAAGCTTTGATAGATAATCGGCCATTCCAACTAAACTTCCCATCCAAATAAATGTATCCCAAGCACCTTTTTCCTCAAGAACATTCTGCCATTCAAGCACTTTTGTCACTAACATAACGGAAACAGCAAGCATCGCAACAACTGTTGCATCAAGTTTTGTAAATTGGTAAGTACTCCATAACAGAAGGGCTCCCACAAAAACACAGCCTACGATTTTTTCACCTAAACTCATCGCTCCCATCGACAACAGCTCCTTGTCTGCCAAGGTTTTTGCCTCAGGCGTATGAGTCACTTCTGGTGGACAAGCTTTGTATAAAAAATAAGGAATAATCAGCAGTGACAGAATACCAGGAACAATACTAGCAGCGACCCATAATCCCCAACTAATACTGATGTTTAACGTTTTAGCTGCCAGTAACGCTATCATCGGATTGGCTGACATGGCTGTCATAAACATTGCTGACGTAATGCAATTTGCTTGATAGCCTATCTGCATCAAGTATGCACCCATCCGCTGTGAAGATACCCCACCAGGTTCTGAATTAAATGCAGCCGAAAGACTGCGTGCAATTGGATAAATAATCCCTCCCCCGCGCGCGGTGTTAGAAGGCGTAGCTGGAGCCAGGATAAATTCACTAAAAGCCAGAATATAACCTAGTTTCAGCGTACGATCGCCAAACTTTTTTATAAGCATGTAGGCAATTCTTCGTCCTAAACCCGTTTTTATAAACCCTCTAGAAAATAAGAATGCGGATACAATAAGCCATATTGTACTACTACTAAAACCAGATAACACTTCTGCAGATTTCAAAACTCCCGTCAGTACGGTAAATGTTATGCTAATAAATGCAATAGAACCTATGGGTAACGGCTGCATAATAAACCCTGCAATGGTTGCCACAAAGATGGCAAATAACCTCCATGCTTCAGGCTTTAGACCTGCCGGTATGGGGAAAAACCAAATAGCAGCACCGATAGCAAGAACCGTAAGCCCACGCTTCAAATTGTCCAAGTAACCAACCTCCTTGTTTATATTGATAAGCTTCTTCCATAACTAATGCAAAAGCCGTGCCACATCGGATTTTTCAAGCAATAGTGTTGTTTTAGCAACATCTGCTGTAAAACAACACTCAGAAAAACGTTTCATACCGCAACGTTCGTCTCACTTAGTTTCACCTCGTATTCTTTGTGAGATTAATTTTCTATTATAATCCACCTAATAGTATCTTAGAGCTACATTCAGATCAATTAATTGTGTTGCAAGCTAGCCGCCAACCTTTTATAATAGGAGAAAATCGTTGCATTTTGTTTCACAGGAGGCAAATTATGTCCCTTATCGCATTTATCGCTCCAGACATGAGCTTGTTTGAAAGCGCTCGTCAATTATTTAAGACTCATCACAGCGATATACATATCGTGAAAGGTCTACTCCACGAGGGCGTTGCTATTGCCACTGCTCTTTGTTCCAAAGGTACGGAAATTATCATCTCCCGCGGCGGTACTGCTACTGCTATTAGAAATGCGGGACTGGAAATTACGGTTGTCGAAATTCCCATCACAGGGTTTGATATTATTCGTACCGTTGAGAAGGCCAAGTTACACGGACGCACTATCGGAGCTGTTACCTTTTCTTCTTTACTCCAAGAAGCCGATTGTTTGAGTCCAATCTTAGGAGTAGACATTAGACTTTATCCGATTGATGCTGAAGAAGAGGCAGATACCCAAGTGTCTCAGGCTTTCCAAGATGGCGTGGACGTCGTTATTGGCGGATTTATTACAAAACAGGTCACGCAAAAACGGGACTACCCCTTCGAATTAATTGAAAGTGGTGCGGAAGGAATTCTACAGGCAGCACAAGAAGCAAAACGAATTGCCCATGCACGTAATTTAGAAAAAGAAAAGACCAGCCTATTCCGAGCAGTCCTTAATTATGCCTATGAAGGGATCATCTCTGTTGACAGCCAGTATCGTATCACTTTTTTCAACCCCATTGCAGAGCAGATTACAGGCATTAACAGCATTAAGGCTACAGGCAAGAACATTGCTGAGGTTTGGCCTGAACTTAACCTGAAACAAGTCATGCATACGGGAAAAGATGATTTAGCACACATTCTAAAAATTAATGAGGTTGACGTTCTTTGCAACAAAATCGCCATTGTCGTCAACAATACTACGGTAGGGGCTGTTGTCACGTTTCAAGATGTAACTCAAATTCAACAAATGGAAGCTCGGGTAAGACACCGTATTTATGATTTCGGGCATATTACAAATTATTCTTTCAAAAATATTGAGAGTACAAGTACAGAACTAATACCAACCATTGAAATGGCAAAAGATTTCGCCTTAACTCATTCCTCTATTTTAATTATTGGTGAAACAGGTACGGGTAAAGAGGTATTTGCCCAAAGTATTCACAACTACAGTGAACGCCACCAAGGTCCCTTTGTCGCTATTAACTGCGCTGCCCTCCCTAGTCAAATACTAGAGAGTGAACTATTTGGCTATGTAGGAGGAGCGTTTACTGGTGCTAATCCAAAAGGGAAACCAGGATTATTCGAAGTCGCCCATGGCGGTACCATCTTTCTAGATGAAATTGCCGAGATGGAGTATGTGACACAAGGTAAGCTACTACGTATTGTACAAGAGAAAAAAGTGATGAGACTTGGCAGTGACCGTGTTATTCCAATTGACGTTCGCGTTATTGCTGCCACGAATAAAAACCTAAAAAATCTCGTAAATGAAAATAAATTTAGAGCGGATTTATATTATCGCCTCAATGTCTTACAACTTAGAATTCCTCCCTTGCGGAATCGAAAAGAAGATATTAAATTACTAGCTCAATTCTTCTTAAAGGAACATAAAGGTTTTATTAAACATCACTTAAAACTTGCTCCCTCCGCCATAAAAGCGCTTACTGAATATACATGGCCTGGCAACATACGTGAATTGCAAAATATAATTGAACGAGTCATCGCCGTACATAAAATTGAAACGATTGATGCAGCCATTATTAATAGATTACTTGGGGATCAACAAGACAATAACGATAACCATGCTGATATCCTGCCTAATGAGTTAGAGGAAATCAAAAAAGCTCTCGCCCTGACAAAAGGAAAATACGCAGAAGCAGCAAAAATACTTGGCATAAGTCGCTCTACTCTTTGGCGCAAGCTCAAGCGTTTCGGTATACAAAAGACGGTATGACAAATTTAATGTCATACCGTCTTTCTTATATTTTTCCATATACTTAATAGCATTTTAAATTCTACTTATAGCCTTTTAATAATTTGAAATTTCTATAAGGTTTTTATCAGGATCCCTCATATAAACTGATTTTATAGGACCAAGAGCTCCTGTTCTCATAACAGGGCCTTCTTCAATCCTAATATGATTGGCCTCAAGGTGTTTTATGACATCTTCCAGCAGGATATTTGTAATAAAGCATAGATCTGTTGAACCTGGCATAGGTACTTTCGCTTTGGGCTCAAACTCTTTTCCCACCTGATGAAGATTAATCTTTTGATTGCCAAAAGACAAAGCAACTCGCCCACTGCCAAATCTGACAACATCCATTCCCAAGATCGTCGAGTAAAATTCTATTGTTTTGTCAATATCAACAACCGTCAAAACAAGATGATCGATTCTATCGACTACTTTTAGGCACGGAGTAACTGCATTTACATCATTACTTGACGACGCACTCACTACCACATTGTCATCCTCCTTGCACATCAATTCCGAATTCCTGTCTGACCATTTTTCGAAGGGGTCGTCATCACTCACATTGAATAAGGAATTTCCTCTTTTCCTTCCAGTAAGTTTGCACTATTTTACTTAAGAATCATATCTTTTAACAAATCCAAGAAGTGCTTACTGCTAGCAGACAATTTGTGATTTCTCGCCCAGACAATTACCGTTTGCGTTGATACGGCAGGTTCCACAATTGTTTTGTAAGTCAATTCTGAATCAGAAATAAGTCCCTCGGTAGACTTCGGAACTAAGGCCATACCAATCCCCAATTTTGTCCATATTATATTGAGTAAAATCCCATCACTGATACATACGATGTTTGGCTTAAATCCGACTTTCTCGCACCATTCTACGAACATGGCTTTCCACCTCAATGGAACAATCAACGGCTGGTTAGCAAGTTCAATCAGCCGAACCTTTACAGGATCGTCGCCACAAAGATATCCATCCCTTCGCATAGCAATCACTAATGGCTCATCGGGCAAAGTAATTGATTCGTAAATTTCCGAATCAAAAGGGGCTCGTATAATACCAATCTCAATGACTCTATTATTCAATAGATCTAAAATTCGACTGCCATCCCCTTCCCATAGTTGGAATGTAACATGGGGATATACCTTATGAAACTGGTGAAGCAAGTTTGGCAGCAATGTAGCCCCAGATGTAGTCACTGTTCCTATAGAAAGTGTACCGACTAAACCTGAGTTCAATTCAGTAATTTCTTTAACTGTACCATCGACTAACCCTAATATTTGTTCTACCCGCTCCCGTAATAACTGCCCTGCTTCTGTCAACCTGATTCTACGGCTGCCACGTTCAAACAATTGAACTCCAAGATCATCTTCTAATTGTTTCATCTGCTTACTAAGGGGCGGCTGCGCTATATTAAGTCGCTTCGCTGCATTACTAATATTTCCCTCCTCAACAATAGCATAAAAGTTCTTCATATCCCGAATATCCATTTTGCATACCTCTTACTATACTTTTTCAATATAGAACGTATATTTTATTAGTAATTTTATTATAGTTTGCGTCATGCTATAATTGCAACAAATAATAGAAAAAGTAAAACGCCACATCAATTTTCTTAACGTTTGTTTTTTTAGAGAGCGTAATAATCCACATTATTAAGGATTGGGAGTGATTGTAGTGAATGACCAAACTACTCTTTGTAACAACTTCGACATCAGGAGCATAGCATCTACTAAACCTTCCCCTCGGAAGAGATTCCAGAACATACACCTGCTTTTAATGACTGTTCCTATATTTCTCGGAACCTCCTATGTTGCAGCTAAAATAGGGATGCAAGAACTTCTTCCTCTGAACCTAGTTATCTTACGTTTTGTTATTGCATCTTTAGTGTTTACCCTAATTCTATTACTTAAAAAGGGAACTAGCTCCATTGATAAAAAAGATATACCTCAGTTTTTCACACTTGGCTTCTTTGCGATTACTTCCTTCTTCTATATTCATTATACAGGTTTGCAATATACAACCAGTACAAATGCCGGTCTCATTATGGCAACGACCCCGGTCTTTGCTGCTTTATTCTGCATAATTACTAAAAAAGAAAAAGTGACTACTCGTAGTAGGATAGGAATCTGTATTGCCTTTATGGGTGTTCTGCTAGTCATCAGCCAAGGAAAACTAGGTAACATGTTCCACCAAAGAACTCTTTTAGGAGACGGTTTACTGATCCTAAATGCACTAGTTTGGGCCTGGTTTACTCTTAAAGGTAAAACAGTGTTAGAAAAATATAGTCCATTTATCGCAATGGCTTATATTCACATCTTTGGAACCATTCTATTGTTGCCATTTGCATTTTTTCCAACCGTATTTGCGGAAACATCATTGTTGCAGCAACTTCCCACAATTAGCAGGGCCACCCTTTTAGCCACCGCATATTTAGCTGTTTTTTGCTCCGTTTATTCATACTTTATTTGGTATTTAGGAATCTCAAAGATCGGTGCCGTTAAAACAGCAATCTTCAGCTATTTTAACCCAATTATGGCTATCGTAGCAGGCATACTGTTTTTTGATGATAAATTGACTCTATCTATTGCTTTAGGTGGATTATTCGTCATTTTAGGTGTATATATCACCAATCAAAAGAAGAATGCCATCTCCTCTGATAACACTATATCTGCCGAATAAAATAGAATCTTCTTTAGCAAAAATTCTTTTCAATAAACCCCACTTCCACTATGCTAAATCGAAAGAGAAGCTCCCCATAATCTACTAATAAGGTAGATTGTGGGGAGCTTCTCTTTCGTTAGGAACATTCTAATTTCAGTCATTTTGCATACAATGGATTTAATTCTTAAATTCACATTAAAGGTTTTTTTAGATTCTCATGGTAAATAGTATTAATACTAGATGATCTAGGTGACTCATCGCTTGTATTCGTTATTAAGGAGGATTTATGCCGATCAATACCTTTTCAAATCGCTTGCATACCTTTAGAAGCCTGGAAGTAAAACAACAGGAGATCTCCAATCGAATTAGCAATCTTCGTATGCTAGTATTTTTAATAGGCGCAGGGATTACGAGCTTCTGTTTTGTCAAAACAGATTCCATTTATGGGTATTTTGTTTTGCTCATATCTCTGATTACCTTTATTCACTTTGTGCTTAAGCATCAACAGATCAAAAGAGAATTAAATAAGATCCGCTGTAAAATTGAGATTAATGAAAAGTACCTCAGTAGAATGGATGGAAGTTGGATCAATTTTAAAGAGAACGGGCAGGAGTTTATTGATCCAGGTCATTCTTATACCGGCGATCTAGATATATTCGGAGAAAAATCTTTATTCCAGTGGATCAATGTTGCACACACCTTTTATGGAAGAAAGACATTAAAGAAGTTTCTCGCAACTCCAGAAAAGGATATCCGAATCATCAAGAGACGACAACAGGGTGTAAAAGAGCTGACAGAAAAGGGCAACTTTGTCGAGGAATTACAGTGTCTCGGTATGCTTGCGGCAGACATTGAAAATGACCCTAGTAGTCTAATTGCTTATGCAGAAAATCCTTCACAATTATTTCAACGTAAGTGGCTACAAAACATCTTTTATATACTGCCTGTAGCAACGGTCCTCTCGTTGATTCTACTTCTTTTTGAAATTTCGATTCCTACTTTTATACCATTGAGTCTGATTTCCGTCCAAATGATACTTACCGCCATTGGCTTTAAAGAAAACTCCCTAGCATTAAATACGGTACACAAATTTAAAGAAAATCTGGACGCTTTCAATCAGTTCATTGCCTTAATTGAAAAAGAAAAATTTCAGGATGAGTATCTGTCCCAGTTGCAATCCGACCTATTACATGAAGCAAAAGCAGCCTCTCTGCGAGTAAAGCATCTTGAAAGAATCGTAACGGCTAGTGAACTTCGTTATAATATCATCTCATTTAGTATCATGAACTTTCTCATGCTGTGGGATTTTCATTGTGTCTTCGCATTAGAGGCTTGGAAGAAGCAAAATGGAAATTTGATACGAAGTTGGCTTGGTATTATCGGTCACTTTGAAGCACTGGCAAGTATAGGTGTCATCTTACAGCTACATCCCAAATGGAGTTTTCCTGCCTTCGCGGAAAAAGGCCTATTGTTTTCGGCAGTCGACATGGGGCATCCGCTACTCGTTGAAACCAAAAGTGTGCGTAACAACATTGATATGAAGAATACGATTTGTGTAATTACGGGGTCAAATATGTCAGGAAAGACTACCTTATTACGAACCATCGGTATAAACCTAGTCCTGGCCTATTGTGGAGCTCCTGTCTCCGCCAGTAAACTAGAGTGTTCTATTATGAATATCTTCACATCTATGAGAATCAATGATGATTTAAACAGCGGCATATCAACCTTCTACGCGGAACTGCTGCGCATAAAAACCATCATTGATTTTTCACATCAACAAGAAGACATGATTTTCTTAATTGATGAAATATTTCGCGGCACCAATTCACGAGATCGAGTTCTAGGAGCTGCCAGTGTGCTGAAAAATTTAAATAAGGATTGGATTATCGGACTCATTTCCACCCATGACTTTGAACTATGTAATTTGGAGAAAGACACCCATGGCAAAATTGTTAACTATCATTTCACGGAGAGCTATGTAGATAATGAAATACAGTTTGACTATAAGCTTCGCATTGGACAGTGCACAACTACCAATGCGAAATATCTGATGAAAATGGTGGGCATTGAATTATACGAGTAGCGCAATCGGCTAACTACATAGCAGCAATCTACCTACCAATATAACGCCAAAGCTCCTGCAAAGCTTATCAAGCTTGCAGGAGCTTTGGCGTTATATAAACAAATCCTCAAGATTTTTTAACGAAAGAACTCAAAATAGTTTTACCACTAGCTAAAACCATATCTCCAAATCCTCTATTTTTTGAGCAGATTTCATCCAATGCTGCAAGTAATGTATCAAGTTGCTCATAAGATACGATTAGAGGCGGTTCTAAGCGTATCACATTCGGATTGTTCAAGGTATATGCCGTAACAATTCGATGTTTATTTAAAAGTTCTCCTGCTACCATAGCACCCAAATATTCACTAGCTAACTTTTCTACCGTTCCCCCAGTCAGCCTATTCAGCAGCCCCTTCTCAGGCTGAGCAAACTCAAGTCCAATCATAAGCCCTCTTCCGCGAACTTCTTTTAAGAAGGGATATTTTTTCTGGAGCTGCTGTAATTTCCCCATGAGATATTCTCCCTTTTCAGCAGCCTGACGGGATAAATCATCTCTAAAGAGAATTTCTAAGGTGGCAATTCCTGCTGCTACCGCCCTCGAATTTCCGCCAAAGGTAGAAGTATGCAGTGTCGCTTTTTCTATACTGCCATAGGCCTTTTTCCATATCTTTTCTGTTGTAGTATAGGCAGCTAGTGACATCACCCCGCCTCCGAAAGATTTGGACAGACATAAAATATCAGGAACAATACCTTCCTCTTCACAGGCAAAAAGTTTTCCAGTACGTCCAAACCCTGTTTGGATTTCGTCAACAATAAGCAGCGTATTATAAGTTGTACAAATATCTCTAACTTTTTTCAAGTATCCTTCCGGTGGAACAATAATTCCTCCTTCGCCTTGAATCGGTTCCACGATAAATGCCGCTACATCTTTCTGGCTCAAAGCTTGTTCAAGGGCTTTGGCATCTCCATACGGGATAAAGTCTACACCCGGCAGTAGAGGGGCAAAAGGTTTCCTATATTTTTCCCGGCCTGTAATCGACAGAGCTCCGAAGGATTTTCCATGAAAAGAGCCTTCACAGGAAATAAATTTTGTTCTTCCAGTAGAGGCTCTAGCTAGTTTTAATGCCCCTTCCACAGCTTCCGCTCCACTGTTACTAAAAAATGAGTATTGCAGTTCTCCAGGAGTGAATAATGCCAGGTTTCGTGCTAACGCCCCTGCTAAAGGGTTTAGAGCCGCTTGCAGCAGATTTGGAAATTCCTTCACTGCCTCAACTGCTGCATTGATCTCAGTGTGGTTATGTCCTAGGTTTAATGCCCCATAACCTCCTAAAAAATCTAAGTATTCATCATTGTCTTTATCCCATAGCGACGTCCCTTGCGCCTTAACAAAACACTTATCAAAATTTAAAAGTCCCATGAGATTTACTAACTCAGGATTTATAAATTTTCGGTGATTCTCCCGATTTTGTTCCCGAGATAACTCCATAGCTTCTCTCAGCCCTAGAAATTCAGGCATATTGTCTTTTATCTGTCTTTTCATACTTCTATTCCTCCCTGTCCGAAACATTTGTATACATTATGTACAATCATTGCCGCCAAGCAATGCCCGGAGGCACTTCAATGCATAAATGAGCTGAATACCTGGTAACTAATTTACTATTCGAATGCCACTCCTATTATACTTTACCAGAACTAGGTACCAATCGCCAGTATCAGGATCAGGGGAACCGTAGAGGATTGAGTGGTTTGTTTGGCTTTCATCTTTCTCGGCTTAGGCTTGGAATTCAATGGTAATGAAATGAGTTCAAGCTGCTCCATATTACACTCCTTTCCACTCAATTATTATTTCAGTAAGCCTCATGTTTATAGTTGCATCAACTCATTCAATATGGCTTTGCGATTGTTGAAAAAATGTTTATTAATCATAAAATGATCCGTTTGCTCATATGCGATCTTATTGATGCCGCTTTCATCAATATTATAGATATAGGAGTTAGGATAGGATAAAATAATTGGCGAATGAGTCGCAATGATAAACTGTGAATTGTCTACTACGAGCTGGTGAAGGCGACTGATAAAAGAAAGCTGTCGCATTGGCGATAAGGCTGCTTCGGGCTCATCAAGAATATAGAACCCCTTCCCCTTAAATCGATGTAAGAAAAGTGACATGAACGACTCCCCATGCGATTGCTCATGAAGAGAATGCTCACCATACGCTTCTCCAACACCTAGATCATCCACATTCGTGGCCACGTTAAAGAAACTCTCCGCCCGTAGAAAAAAAGAATCCCTTGGCCTTTTAACTCCTTTACATAAAACCATATGTTCATGCAACGGAGAATGTGATTCTCTCGTTGAAAAGGTAAAATGTTTCGATCCACCCTCAGGATTAAACCCAAAAGCAATTGCGATTGCTTCGATTAACGTTGATTTTCCTGCTCCATTTTCTCCAATCAAAAAAGTCACATTGGGATGTAATGCAAGACTATCTAATTTTGCTACAGCAGGTATTGAAAACGGATAGTGTTTAAAGGAGGGTATATTTTGTTTTTCCAACAAAATTTTAGAAACATATTGATTTTTATCTAAGAAATTAATCTCTACCACCTTCTTTCGGAAAACCTAAGATAAAACAGTAACTAAGAACCCCAATGAGTAACTTCTTCCATAGTAATACCGTGCATTCCTCTTTTATGATATTTCCCGATTCTGACTATAATTATATCATTTGTCTATTTTTACTAAATAAATAGAAATAAGAAAAACACCTGCAAAGCATCTACTTTACAGGTATTTTTTTAATGAGCAGGTCCCTTTAAGTTAAGCATTACTACGCCAATGACGATTAACCCTATCCCTATACCACTATAGATATTGATAGATTCTTTCCAAATCAGAATAGACACCAATGCTGTCAAAACCGTTCCTACACCAGACCAGATCGCATAGGTGATGTTTAGTGGAATAACAGTCATGGCTTGAGCAACTGCATAAAATGAAGCACTCATTCCTACTACAAAAGCCAGACTAGGGTAAAGCTTCGTAAAGCCTTCTGAATATTTAAGCATAGATGTAGAAAATACTTCTAAGGCAATTGCTATGCCTAAAAAAACATATCCGTTCATTTTATATTCTCCTTAGTCAAAGAAATTAAATATTTTAAATGTCCTTGATACCTCTCCAACAAGAAGAATCAAGGACATTGTTATTTAAACAGTCTTTATGCTGAATAGACTTCTTTTTTCTTTTTCTTCCAACTTAATTTAGCCACAACCCATTCCACAACCACAAATAATACGGGGATGAGGAAGATGCCAAAAGCCGTAGCGATCGTCATACCACCAACAACCGCAGTCCCCATCGCCTTCCTTGCGCCAGCACCAGCACCGCTAGCCATTGCCAGCGGCAGGCATCCAATAATAAAGGCGAAAGAAGTCATCAGAATAGGTCGAAGCCGTAAGGTTGCCGCTTCGATAGCAGCTTTAACCGGGTCCATCCCCTTATCCACCCTGACCTTAGCAAATTCAACGATCAAAATTGCATTTTTGGCGGCTAACCCGATTAGCATAATCACCCCAATCTGCATATAGACACTGTTTTGCAGATTCATAGTATATTGGGACAATAATGCCCCGAAAATGCCGGTTGGCACGGAAAGCATGACAGCATACGGAACGCTCCAACTCTCATAAAGCGCCGCCAGGCATAAAAAGACAAATACTAAGGCCAACGCCAAAATCTGCATGGTTGTGCTGCCGGCTTTCTTTTCCTCCCGGCTTTGCCCTGACCACTCCACGCTAAAACCGGAAGGCAGGGTTTCTTTCGCCAGTTTCTCCATGGCAGCTAGGGCTTGCCCCGAACTGTAGCCTTCTCCTACGGAGCCATTGATCTGAATGCTGCGGGCAGCATTGAAACGGGAAATAATGGACGTCCCTGTGGTCAGCTTCGGTTTTAACAAGGTATCTAACGGAATCATAGAGCCATTCGAAGACCGGACATAGATAAAGCGCATCATGTCAGCTTCATTACGATACATTGTATCCGCCTGCATAACCACTTTATAAGTACGGTTAAACAGGTTAAAGTCATTCACCTGGGTACCGCCGAAATTGACTTGCAGCGCCGTGAATACATCGTTTAAAGCAATGCCCAGATTTTTCACCTTTTCCCGGTCAACTTCGAACTCATAGCCAGGAGAATCACTTTTATATGTTGAGTATACCGCCATCACTTCCGGAAGTTGATTGGCAGCAAGTACGAATTTCTTCGTCATCCCATCCAGTTCTTCTTTGCTGTGACCGGACATATCCTGCAATACCATAGTAAAACCGCTGATCATCCCCAGACCTGGCAAGGGCGGCATGTTAAAGGCCATAATAGAAGCTTCCGGAAAGAGGTCAGATTTGCTCTGAACCTGACCGATGATGGAATCGATCTGGGTAGCAGGATCTCTTCGGTTACTCCACGGTTCAAGACAAACAAATAGAGCTGCCGTGTTGGCCTTGGCACCATTTGACAACATATCAAAACCGTCAATTGCGATAACCTGACCGACACCTGGCAGTTCTTTAACTTCTCCAGCCAATCGGTCGGTTACTGCCTGTGTCCTATTCATACTCGCGCCTTCCGGCAGAGTGACAGCTACCGCAAAATATCCCTGATCTTCATCCGGTACAAAGGTCGTGGGGACAATTTTGTATAGGAACACCATCCCAACTAAAATGATCAACAAGAATATACAAGAATATTTCGCTTTGGAGATTAATGATTTCACCATTTCACTATATGCACTGGTAGTTCGGTCAAACCAGTCATTAAATTGGCCAAAAAATCTGCCCAAAACACTGTCCTTTGCTTGTTCCTTGTAGGGCTTTAATAACAGGGCACACAGTGCCGGGGTCAGGGACAAAGCGACTAGAGCAGATAAAGCCATCGACACCGCTATCGTCAAGGCGAACTGGCGGTAGAGAACGCCCACCATGCCGCCGATGAAAGCAACCGGAACAAATACAGCGGCCAATACAAAAGCAATGGCAATAACCGGCCCGGACACTTCGGCCATTGCTCGTTTCGTGGCCTCCACCGGTGTCAGTTTATTATAACGCATATGATGCTCGACTGCTTCAATAACGACAATGGCATCATCGACAACCAATCCAATTGCCAATACCATAGCGAACAGTGTCAAGGTGTTAATCGAAAAACCAAGAAGCACAAAAGCACCAAACGTACCAATTAATGATACGGGAACGGCCAGCATCGGAATCAGCGTTGCCCGCCAGCTTTGCAGAAAAAGAAATACTATGATCATAACGAGGGCCATCGCTTCAAAAAAGGTTTTAACCACCTCATGCATGGATTCAGCGATAAAATTCGTATTATCAAAGATGGCTCTATATTTCATATCCGGTGGAAAATTTTCTTCTGCTGCTGCTACAGCTTTTTTCACTCCCGCAATGGTATTCATTGCATTGGCATCGCTGGTGAGCTGAATGCCCACTGCAACCGCATTGGCTCCATCTTGTTTTGTGGAATAATTCAAGTCTTTCCCGGCATTCTCGACTCGCGCAATATCTTTCAGATAAACGAATGAGCCATTCGGCTGGGCCTTCACGATAATATTTTCAAAATCGGCGATACTTGCTAAACGCCCCTGCACTTTAGCAGTATATTGAAACTCCTGCTTTTTGGGTACAGGCATGGCACCGATTGTACCGGCCGGTGCCTGAACATTCTGTTCCTTGACGGCCTCAAGCACATCGGCTACCGTTAAGCCCAGCTCCGCCATGCGATCTGGATTAATCCAGATACGCCGGGAAAAATCCGACCCCAGGACCATCACATTGCCGACACCATTAACCCGCTTAATAGCGTCCTTCAAGTAGACATTAAAATAATTAGTTAAAAATACACTGTCATAAGTTCCCTTGGGCGAATAGATGCTCAGCATCATAGCCATGTCCGAAGATGCTTTTTGGGTAGTAATACCAGCCGCGGTTACTTCTGCCGGCAAATTGGCATTGGCCTGGGCGACACTGTTCTGCACCTTAACGGCGGCGATGTCCCCATCGACTCCCAAATCAAAAACAACTTCCAGACTATAGGCACCCGAATCATCGGAATTTGAGCTCATATAGTTCATACCCTGTACACCGTTAATCTGCTCTTCCAAAACCTGAGCTACCGTCTGATTGACAACTTCAGCGTTCGCGCCAGTATACGCTGCCGATACGGATACAGTTGGCGGCTGGATTTGCGGGTACTGGGCGATGGGAAGATTCAGCCCGGTAATCGTTCCCGCTACCACAATCATAATGGAAAGAACAATTGCAAAAATTGGACGCTCTATAAAAAATCTTGCCACGATTATGCACACCTCCTACGAGTTAATAGATAACTCCAACTCTTCCGGAGCGACGACAGTCACATCAAGCGTCACTCCTTCCTGAACCTTTGTCAGTCCTTCTACAACAACTGTGTCATTCACAGTCAAACCTTCTTTTACAAGATAATAACTGCCCACCTTTTCTCCCAGAATCACCGTTCGGGGCTCCGCTTTGTTGTCGGCATTGACAATTGTGACAAGAGATTTATCCAATACCTGCTGCACAGCCCGCTGGGGAACCAGCACCGCATTTCTTACTGGTATGCCAGGGATTTTAACTCTAGCAAACATGCCCGGGATTAGAATCCCATCCGGATTGGCAAAAGAGGCTTTTAGCGTCAAGGTTCCACTATTATTGGCCAAGCTTCTGTCCGCCTGCGTTACTTTCCCCTTTAACGGATATACTTCACCATTGCTTAATGTAATCATGACATCTTCTCCCCAACCGCTGTTGGCAATATTATTTTGCGAAGCCTGACGCAAGCTAAGGTATTCATTCTCACTCATGCTAAACTGGATAAACACTGTATCCAGTGCACCCACTGTAACTAATGTGGTACTTCCTGCCTGCACATAGGTTCCCATGCTAACATCATTTACATCAATGCGTCCGTCTACTGGCGAAACAACTAAGGTACTGTTTACATCATCCTGAGCTTTTTTTACTAGTGCATGATACGAAGCCACTAAAGCCCTATTCTGGCGTTCGGTCGCTTTCTGGGTAGTTAACTGCTGTTCCGAAATGGCTGCTGCGTTTAACAGGTTTTGATATCGCTGCATATCAATACGCGAGTTTTCCCAATTAGCCTCAGCTTGTACCAGTTGGGCTTGAGCTGAAAGCAATGTGCTTTCATATTGTATGCTGTCGATACGAAACAATGGTTGCCCCTTTTTGACGATATCACCGCCGGAAACCATTTTTTCAACAATATTACCAGACACACGCGCCTGAATTTTTACGTCATTTTTTCCTTGTACCTGTCCTGCATATTCATTGGCTCTCGTTACATCCTGCTGGATAACCTTTATTGCTTTAACCGGCACTGCTTTTTCCTGCACCATCGTCTCCGTGCCGCCACATCCTGTAATGATCAAACCAATCATTATGGCACCCAATTCTACACAGCAACTCTTCCTGAATTTTGCTGAAAACACAATTTTCCAACCTCCCTATTTGTTAACGATATTGCAGCATATCTTTGCTGCGCCACCAAGTTATATCGGCCCAACAGCCTTATGTACTCCTAAAATTGACCAATTTGGAGCTATGCGTTATGATAAACTATACAGTAACTGTATAGTCAAGGGGAGGATTTTGCATCATGCATGATTTTTTACAAAAAAAATTTACTACCGGGCAATTTGCCGCTCTGTACGGCATTAACAAACGAACCCTGATGTATTATGACAGCATTGATTTATTTAAGCCAGCTATCGTGAAAGGAAACGGGTACCGCTATTATACATATGGACAAAGCTGTCTTTTTGACGCGATTCAACTGCTGCGCAAACTCCGTGTCCCATTGGAAGATATCAAAAAACATTTGGTACACTGCACTCCGCAAAAGACACGAACTGTGCTGTATAATCAAAGTCAAATGCTGGAGCAAGAAATTGCCGAGCTTATGTGGCTGCAAAGAGTTGTACAGAATAAGATCAAGAGCATGGAAGCAAACCTAGAAATGGATTGTTCTAAAATCGAAATTATTGAATCAAAAGCGGAAGCAATCGTAGTCAGCGAACCGACTTCCGAAGCATCCATGGAACAAACAATGAAAGTTACGCTGAAATTTATGCGTGACTGCTATCATACCCGGACCTACAATGGATACCCCCTTGGCTATATGATGGATGCTGCCAAAGTACAACAAGGAGATTTCAGCCAATTGACCAATTGCTTTTACCGTATTGATGAGAAAAACAGCGAAGCCATGAAATGGACTTATAAGCCTGCCGGCCGTTACCTTGTGAGCTATTACAGAGGGCCTTGGACGGAGATGGACCCAACCCTTCAACTACTTGCGGACTATGCAAATCATCACGGGCTTACATTCATTGGACACGCCTATCTAGAAAGCATCCTGGATGATACTACAGCAGCCGTTGAAGATCCCTACTATTGCGAATCTAAAATTTCAATTCTATTGAAATAAATCAGCTTTTACACAACAGTAATTTTCCTTATCCAACGATACAAAAAAAACCTAAACCGAGGTCTAGGCGAATATGTCCTCTTTCTATAAAAACACAAATTTCCTGCAAGCTCTCTTGAGAGTTCTTGCAGGAAATTATTATTTCTATATAACTACTCATAAATTACCCATAACCATCCCACTCTTTATACCATCAAAAAATCCCTTGTTATAGTGCATGTAGGTAGCTATCACTATCAATAAAGTAACAGCCTCATTCACTTCTCCCACCTGTCCTTCTAATAGTGCATCTACTTGCTCCATTAACGTTGTATATTCACTAGAGAGGTTACCAAATTGCAACTTCTCATCTGCTTTGTCTTGGCGCATAAGAACAAACTACTCCAATCACGCAGCGCATCACCTTTATCCATCCATTGCCCGGTAATCATGCTTTTAATGGGTACGGTGATTTCCTCTTGCCCCTTTTGGTTAGGGGGCAGAAGCTCCTCCATTTTATTCTCAGGATAAACAACCTGTCCCTGTGTCCCATTTGTGCATACGACGAAGCAGTATATCACATATCCTGTGGACGGCAGAATTCAGGACTGTATATCGGAAGGCATCCTGCAAACATTGATCGAAATAGGTGAAACCACAATCGCCGAACCGGAAAATTACGATGCGCGCGCGAACCTGGTCTGGAGCGCAACACTGGCACTCAACGGATTAATCTGTGCAGGCGTTCCGCAGGACTGGGCGGCTCATATGATCGGGCATGAAAAAACATGCTAAACTTCTGCAATATGCGGAACGTGTTTGGAATATAACAGAAGGAAGCGAAGATGCCCGGATACGTTCAGCTATCCAAAAAACGCGTGAATTCTTTGAAAGCCTAGGCGTAAAAACACGGCTGTCCGACTATAACATTGGCAAAGATCAAATACCGGTTATTATTGAACAGTTAAAGGCGCATGGCATGACAGCACTCTCAGAAACCCAAGATCTTTCGCTGGATGTAAGCCGAAAAATTTTGGAGAATGCGCTATAGAAATAAATAAAAGATGCAAAAGATAGCGTAGATTTTTGAATGATATTTTTCGGTCCAGTTAAATGTATCCGATCCACTAATTAACCTAGAGAGTCTGATAATAAATAAAGATGGCAACTACAGTGTAGTGCCATCTTTATTTATTAGAAATTTGTTTTTTCTATATAGTGACAATTAACATCGATATGGTTTAAGAATAACAATAATCTTTCATAAAGTGGGTGAGCTTTATCACCATACTTTGTTTCTAGATTTTCGCCAATCTCTTTTACAGTTTTCATGCCATCTATTAGTAAAAATATATAGCTTCCATATTCATCCAGAGATATTTTTTTATATTCTGGAATTCTAAATTTAAGTTTTCTAAAGAAGTTTTGGATCTTATGATCTTGTTTTTCAAATATAGTAACAATATTGTCTGTACTTACTTCGTATTCTAAGCCATCAGAGATTTTAAATATTATACTTAAAATCTCTTGGTTATTCCTATCCATTTCTTACCTTACCCTTAATGATAGGTATTATAGTTAACACAACCAAAGCTATTAACATTATAAATGCCATTCCATTAGAAGCAGCAAATCCACTTGGACTCGCTTCCTTTATAACACCTGTTACTTGAAGTATTATACCGATAAGTCCTATTATAGAACCACCGGCAACAAGTCCAGAAGATAAACTAATACCATTTGAAACTTTAGTTTCTTTTTCTTTTTCAGATTTACAAGTTTTCTCTACTAATAATTTAACTAATGCACCTACTAATATGATAGAAGTTGTAGAGATTGGCAGGTAGAATCCTATCGCCACTGTCATGATAGGAAGGTCTAATAAGAATAAAACGACTCCCATAACAGCACCCACAATAACCATAACCCAAGGTAATTTACCTGACATGATGCCAGCAGTTAATGTTGACATTAAATTAGCCTGTGGCAGTGCAAACGGAACATTATCACCAGTCATTGAAAGCTGGTTGGAAAGTAATAATATAGTACCAACTACTACTGCAACACCAAATATACTAGCAACAGTAAAGTATTTCTGCATTTCATTTTTGTTACCACCGATTATATAGGTAACTTTTTGTGATTGTGAGTAACCACCAGCCATTGATATGGCAGTAACTATAAATGTACCAAATAAAAGTAAAGATTTGTTGCTTTCAGGATTTATCCATCCCATGATAACGAATAATAAAGTTACAAGAACGATAGAAGCTATAGTCATACCAGATACAGGAAGGTTTGAAGTTCCTATAGTACCTGTTAAACGGCCTGAAACTATAACAAATAATAATGATAAGAATAATGATAAAATAGCAGCTGATATTGCCATTACTAGATTACCGCCGGATACTACAAAGCCCCCGATAAAAGCTAGAATTATACCACTAAGCAATATCATGTTTCCAACAGATGAACTATCAGCTCCATTTCCAGCTTTAGCATTCAGAGTTTCCTTTATCGATGATACGATAGTAGGTATAAGTTTTATAGCACCTATCAAACCACCAGAAAGCATCATGCCTGCACCGATATATTTTACATAACTGCCACCAATATGCTTAACCTGCATAGAGCTTATAGCAACACTAGGGTTATTCCATACAGTTGCGCCGTCTTTTCCAAGTTCAGCAAAATAGCCTATTAAAGGCATAATACAAAAGTTTGATAATATTGAGCCCGCAAACATAGTCAAGGAGACTTCCAAACCAACTATAAATCCAATACCTAATAACATCGGGCTCACTTCAACTTGAAATTTCCACTTGTAGAAGCTTTCATTTACAAAGCTTATAACGTTGTTTGCTACATTCAAAAATGACTCCGTTACAACTGTTAGGAGACCACCAATTCCGAAACCGATTCCCATGTACTTCATGGATTCTCCAGCACCTTCTGAAGCAACAAGTGTTTCAGATATAGCCATTGACTCTGGGTACATTAGTTTACCATGTTCTTCAACAATTAAATAATTATAAACCAGTGAAGCGGCTCCTACACCAAATAAAACTCCACCTACACCAACAACAAAACCTTCTAAGAAACTAACTTGAGAACCTATTAAAAGGATTGCTGGTAAAACGAATATAACACCACTGGCAACCGATTCGCCACCACTTGACATACCTTGAAGTAAGTTTTTGCCAAGGATACCTTTTTGCTTAGCAAATGCAGCTATAAATGCTGAACCTATTATCGATCCAGGGATACCTGCGGCAACTGTAAGACCTGATTTCATGCCTGAATAGGCAGTAGATGCTGCGAATAAAACAGCTAAAATAATACCAATTATTAATACAGCAACATTTCCACCAGATTTAGAACCACTGGAAACATAAGGAACGTAGTCTTTACCAGCTACGCCACCATATGCATCTTTAGATAATTTATTATTCATAAAATTTACCTCTTTCTTATTTGTTATATTTTAAGTCACACTGCAATAAATTATGTACTATTTCAATTGCCACTGTACCAATCCAGCTAACATTCGCCAAAAAAGCCATTTTAGGAACATTGGTGCTTGCAGATATATATGGCTTATACTGCTCACCTGGTATACTGCCGTACGCGGTATGAGACAATCCTTTTTACTCCATTTCTCTACCTCCAAATAAGGTTTATTTGATATTTACTCTCTTCCAGAAATACTTTTTACTATATAGTCCATAATCATAGTACATTAGTGAGAAAAATCAGTCAACATTTTTTTTGTAGTAATTAACTGCTTTCCCTTTTTTTACTAGAGTTTATGATTCATGTGGGTACCTTCTCTTTCAATAATTACTGCATCCTACCAAAATTAAGATGAAGAATATAAGACTAGGTGAAGCAATAAGCTATTATTATAGTATAATTAATCTACATGTATGTTAAATTTCATATAGATTTTATTTATTGGAGGAATAGAAAATGCAAATCGGTTTTTTTGATTCTGGTGTCGGAGGTATCACAGTATTACATGCCGCATTAAAAATGTTGCCTAATGAAGATTATATATATTACGCAGATACATTAAATGTTCCATATGGGCCAAAACCGAAAGACGAAGTGAAAAAATATATTTTCAATGCAGTAGAATTTATTATCCAACAGCAAGTTAAAGCAATCGTGATTGCCTGTAATACTGCTACAAGCGTATCAATCGAAGATTTAAGGTCTAAATATAAGATTCCAATCATAGGCATGGAACCTGCTGTAAAACCAGCCGTTGAAAAAAATAAGAATGTTAATAAACGAGTTCTGGTAACGGCTACTGCTTTGACTCTAAAAGAAGAAAAACTACAAAATCTTATTACTAAATTAGATAATGAACACATTGTTGACTTATTACCACTTCCAGGATTGGTTCAATTCTCGGAAAGATTTGAGTTTAATGAACAAATAGTATTACCTTATCTTCAAGAACAGTTATCTAAATATGATATAAGTAATTATGAGACCATTGTTTTAGGCTGCACTCATTTTTCTTTCTATACGGATATGTTTAGAAAGTTACTTCCATCACATATCAATATAATTGATGGAAACATTGGTACTGTAAACAATCTAAAACGAACTTTGGAAGAAATGAACTCCTTAAATGAAGGTAATGGTAATATTATCTTCTATAATTCAGGATTCAAGGTTCAAGATAAAGCGAAATTAGATGAATACAGTAAATTATTTAAAAGATTAGATGACATTAATGTATGAAATTCACTTTATCAACCTTACTATTAAAGGGACACAGGGGCAGGTTCCTTGTCCCAAATAATATCGTTATGTCAAAGTTAAGAGAAACTACTCCGATCTACCAACTAGGTAGACTCTGAGTAGTTTCTCTTTTATAGAGTTTTGCATGAAACATATACGATGTATCGGAACAGCATGGGGCGTAAGTTTTTTACAACGTCAGAACAACTTGATGAGGCTGCCCGTCATCGCACATTTTAACGTAAGGACCATCCTTCACGTCTCGCTCCGTAAGTGCAACTTCCCGTCCATCAATTTGTAAAGCAACCGCTCCAACCGACTTATGGGACGGGTTTTTAACGGTAATATGGTAGGAACTGTTGCCAAAACGGTAGCTGACAGAAAACCCTGGCCATTCGCAAGGAATACACGGGCAAATGTACAGCCGGTCACCACGGCGACGAAGACCGAGAATCGACTCAACTCCCGCCTGATACATCCATCCGGCAGCACCAGTGTACCACGTCCAGCCGGCGCGCCCCTGGTGCGGCTGAGCCGTATAAACGTCCGCCGCAATGACGTAGGGTTCGCCCGCATACTGCCGTACTTCATTAGGCGTGCGTGTATGATTGAGAGGATTTAACAGTTGGAACAATTCCAAAGCCTTATCTCCGTTGCCAAGCCCGCACCAGGCGATAATGCTCCAGATAACGCCATGGGTATACTGGGCTCCGTTCTCCCGGATACCCGGCGGGTACCCCTGAATATAGCCGGGGCTCGGATTCGTGCGGTCAAAAGCCGGTGTTAAAAGACGCGCAACAGAAAGATCCCGGTCCACCAGTTCACGGTCGAATGACTGCATCGCTTGCAGTGCCTTTTCTTGTGGCGCCGCCCCTGAAATTACTGACCAGGATTGGGCGATGGCGTCGATACGGCACTCCTCATTATAGATAGAACCCAGCCATTGTCCGGCGTCGGTGAAAGCCCGCCGGTACCACTGCCCGTCCCAGGCATGCTTATCAAGAGAAGCTGCCAGTTGTCTACATATGTCCAGGTAATGCTCCGCCCGCTCAATAGCGCCGCGCTGCCGGCAAAAATCCGCAAACCTTTTTAGCACGTCACAGAGAAACCAACCAAGCCATACGCTCTCACCCCGGCCTTCAGCGCCGACATGACTCATACCGTCGTTCCAGTCGCCAATCCCGATCAACGGCAGCCCGTGCTCGCCAAAGCGTTGCACAGCTCTGTCAATGGCACGTAAGCAATGTTCAAAAATGGTGCCGTTTTGGGCAGAAATTTGGGTTGGCTCATACCGTTCATGTTCACCCTCCTGTAAAGGATCACTATAAAGAAACGGTACCACCTCTTCCAGTATACCTTCGTCCCCCGTATGCTCAACATACCGTCCGACGGCATACGGCAACCACATTAAATCATCGGAGAAACGTGTGCGGATGCCGCGCTGCGTCTCTTCATGCCACCAGTGCTGCACGTCGCCCTCCTCATACTGATGCGCGGCATGCAGTAAAATTTGCGCCCGTGTTAAATCGGGACGGGTGTGCAGAAGTGCCAGAGAATCCTGCAATTGATCGCGAAAGCCGTACGCGCCTCCCGCTTGGTAAAAGGCGGAACGTGCCCACATTCTGCAGCCAAGAGCCTGGTACAAGAGCCAACCGTTTACTAGTAAATCCATCTCCGGACAGGGCGTGGAAACCGTGATTTGTTCTAAAACACCATCCCAGAAATTACGTACATGCTCCAAGGCTTGATCGCAAACTTGGGATTGGTGGTACTTTTTAGCCAATTTCACGGCGGCGTCCCGGGAATGTTCCGCGCCAAGCAGGATGTAGATAGTCTGTTCGGCCCCAGGCTCCAGTATGAGCTTGGTCTGTACCGCACCGCACGTATCATATAGCGATCCTGTTTGACCTGAAAGGTGCTCCCGGGCCATAGCAGCCGGATTTTCCCAGGTGCCATTGCGGCCGAAAAATTCACTACGGTCTGCCGTCCAGGATAGATCGTCAGAACCGACGTTCTGCTGCGCTTCAAATTCTGCCGCAACGGGTGACCTAACAGAAGTTTCCGTTTGCGAATATACGCCTAAAAAGGCGCATGCCTCGTGAAAATTCTCTTGATACGCATTACGTGCCAGTAGCAGCCGAGCAGAATCGTCCCACTCCGTGATGATGAAAGAAGCATTCGCCGGGCGCTGTACACCCAGTACCCATTCCGCATAATAGGTGATGGAAAGATGCCGCTGCTCGGAACTTTTATTCTGTAGCCGCAACTGAATAACCTTGACAGGATCATCAAGGGGAACAAAAACAGTCATTTCAGACCTGATACCGTGTCCCTCGTGACGAAAACAAGTGTACCCCCTGCCATGGTTAACGGTGTAGCCCAAGACAGAAGACCCGTCCGCCTGTTCGGCGTCCCCTCGTCTAGGTGCACCAGACCACAGTTCGCCACTCTCTTCGTCCCGCAGGTAACACATTTCCCCTGGCGGATCAAGCACAGGATCGTTAGACCATGGGGTCAGCTTGCACTCACGGCTATTGCGCCACCAAGTGTAGCCCGTACCGAGTTCGGACACAAGGCAGCCAAAACGGGGATTGGCAAGCACATTGATCCATGGTGCCGGCAGATAATTGCCGTTTTTAAGTGAAATCCGATACTCCCGGCCATCGGGCGAAAATCCTCCCCAACTATTGAAAAATAATAAATCGTCCCCATTGTCTAGCGCAGGTCCAGCGAACCTGTTTACTGACGCCGTCGGTTTGAGAGGCGCTGGAAAAGCCATAGCCCTTCGGAGCAGATTGGATTGCGCCTGGAAGCTGGGACCATCTGCCCTGAGCACAATACGGGCGGTGGCTAGGAGCAGCGTCCTGTCTTCTTCAGGCAGTTGGCTGGAACTTATGATAAAAATCCCGCCCGGCCCCGGGCTGTGCCAGCCAATGACTTGTTCAACCGCCCGCCGCAGTGCCTCCTGCAAATCCTGCTGGTAGCCTCCCGCCGATTCGTTCAAAATAACCAGATCGAAAAGTAACCCCAGCCGGCGCAAATACTCGTGTCCGGCAAGCAAATTGACCACAAACTGCAAATTGGCCCGGTCCTCGATCCGTACCAGGATCATTGGCACGTCGCCGGAAACTCCGTATGACCAGAGGCCGGACTGGCCTTTTACATTAGACAAGATACTTTGCGCGCGCTCCTGGCGCAGCATCGGAGTATGCACAATCCGACCAGCGAAAGCTTGAAAAGCCATAGCCTGGGCAGCAGTCAAATGCAGGTGCTGAAATTCGATTTGACTGCGATTCCATGCCAGTTGAAATGTTCGTTCCACTACTAGGTCTCCAGAGAAACGGCTGACAATCTCCAATGCCTCTTCTTTCGTGCCTGCCACAGCAGTAACAGCGAACAGTTGCGCCTGTTCGCCAGGCTTGATGCTCATCCGCCTCCGCATGATAAATGCAGGATCGGCCACAGAACCTACCGTTCCGCGCAAGCGGGAACGGACTCCCAGCGGCAAGGCGAGCGTATGCCCCCGGCCTATGAAGCTGGACCGATCGGTCTCATATTCCACCGGCCCGAGGGTTTGGCCTGGGGTCAGCAGAGAATGCGCCGCCCATAACGTTTTTTCGTCATCCCGACGGGGCCTGCGCCGGGCCAGCAAGCACTGGGCATCCTCAACATATGCCGTTTTGATGAACAATTTACTGAAAGCCGGGTGCGCATCGTCGGCCATGGGAGATGCCAGGGCCAGTTCAAGAAAGGTTGTTATTTCCATGATCCGCTCTTCATTTCCGGTATTCGTAAGCGTCAGCCGCCTGACTTCAGCATTCCATTCCGGCGATACACAAATTTCCATGCTTGTCTGTACGTCTCCGTCCACGCGCATGAAAGTGGCTCGATCAAGAGCAAACTGCACACGTTGTTCGTCAGACTGGACACGGCAGGGCTGAAATGCCGGCGACCATACCTCATCCCGAGTAACGTCGCGAATATATATATAGCTTCCCCAGTTGTCCAATACCGGATCCTCCCGCCAGCGTGAAACGGCCAGACCTTCGTAACGGCTGAAACCGCTGCCGCTGTTGGTCACAATGGTCATAAATGCCCCGTTTGACAGAACGCACACTTCGGGTGCAGGCGTGTCTGCACTGCGGTATTCGCGCAGAGTGACGATCTCTGTCGACTTCTTATAAGACACGTATTTACGTGTCATGGCGGGATGTTTAATAATTTTAGGCCGTGCTGGAATGCGCTCTTGCAGAAGAAGTTCCGCTGCTCGTACGCGCTTGTCACGGTGAAAGCGCTCGGTTATTTTTCTCGGTGCCAGCAAGTTAGCAAGTGCGAGCAGGCTCATTCCCTGGTGATGGGCCATAAAACTGCGGATGACTATACTGGCCTGCTTCTTCGGCAGTCGTTCAGACGTAAAATCGATGGCTTCAAAATAGCCGTATTTTCCCCGGGCGCCAAGCTCATCCAACTTGCGTAAATCCAGCAGCCCTTGTTGCTTTGCAAAGGGTAAGGCAAGGATTGTTGCGTAGGGTGCCACAACTAAATCCTGCTCGAGACCACGCTTGAACCCTAAACCGGGGACACCGAACGCTCTGTATTGATAGTTCATCTGATAATCAAAGGCATAGTAACCGGATTCAGAGACGCCAAAGGGAACTCCCCGCTGGTGGGCATACTCAATTTGCCGCTGAACCACTCCACGGTAGGTGCTGTCCCAGACGGTTTTCGGATAGGTACGCATAAACAACCACGGCATTAAATATTCAAACATTGTCCCAGACCAAGAGAGCAGCGTAACTCGTCTTCCCACCCGCGTCATTGTCCGTCCGAGGGCATGCCAGTGCGACACGGAGACCTGGCCGAGAGCGATGGCAATAAAGCTTGACAGCCTAGCCTCCGACGCCATCAGGTCATATAGGATTGGATCGGATTTATTCAGCCCTGCGTTGTAGCCCAGGTGGAACAATTTCGCTTTATGGTCATAAAGCGGACGAAAGTCTGTCCCGTTGATCAGCGCTTCCAGGCGGGCAAGCAGTTTTTCCCCGCGATAAAGCCATTCCTCCCGGACGCTTTGGGGTGATGTTCCGTATTGGTCTATCGCTTTCTCCTTCCGTACAGGCGTTAACTCCTCAGCGAAAGCAACATTTAATGTTTCTACCGTCTTACCGTGGACTTTATTGGCACCTGGCCACCCATCCCCTTCCAGGTCCGACTTGAGCCATTCCGCTACCCCTTCTTTGACGGCTACCAAACAGACAACGAGATTTCCGGAATCTACCGTTGACACGTACAGCGGTGGCAGCGGCTCCAATGTGACAGTATCGTACCAGTTATAAAGATGACCTTTCCATTTATCCAGGTGCTCCACTGTGCCAATCGTACGCTCCAATCGTTCAATTAAACCGGGTGTATCGATAAACCCAAAATCCCGTGCAGTCAGTGTGCAGGTAAGGTAAAGTCCGATGTTGGTCGGCGAAGTGCGGTGAGCGATTCCGTTAGGCGGCTCCAATTGAACATTATCAGGCGGCAGCCAATTCTCTTTTTCCGTAACGTAATCCTCGAAGAACGTCCAAATCTGTTTTGACAGTTTCTGCAGTTCTTCCTGCTCAGTCTCCGCAAGCGGGCACTCAGGCTGCTGCACAGGCTGGTTCAGCCAGCGGACCACCAAAGGAGCAATGGCCCATAAAACGCAAAATATCAGGCCTGTCCACCGCAGAACCGGAACGGTACTGGCCACTGCTGTCAGCACAAAAAGAAACGCTACCGCATACCCTCCGTACATTCCCAGCAACACGGGGTAGTGCCAGCCCCGCTGCCTGCGTTCGACCTCCGCCGCACTCACCCATTCAAGTAAATGACGTTTTGTCACAACTAAACGGTACAGAGTTCTGGAGACTGCGTCTAGCAAAAGCACACTCTGAAACGGCATTATCATTATGTTTACCAAAACTTGAGCGGCTGTACCCAGCAAACTCCGCGGATGGCCAATAACCCACCTCACCGCCACCAGCTGGCGAAGCAACGGCAACAACAAGGTAGCTACTATAAAGACAACCCAGCGGACGGAAGAACCTGGCAGTACGTTCATCCCAAGCAGCAATACTGCAAGCTGTACAGGTGGCAGTATACTGCGCCGTAAATTGTCAATGATCTGCCAACGGGTGAGAGAGGATAAATCAACTGGCTGAAATATTCCCCGGCGGTCGGGAACACTGTGTAACAGCCATGGAATGAGTTGCCAGTCCCCGCGCACCCAGCGGTGCATTCTCTTTTGATAGGTACTGAACACCGCCGGATGCTCATCAATTAATTCGATATCCGACAGCAAGCCGGCACGTAAAAATCCACCTTCTAATAAATCGTGACTAAGCACCCGGTTTTCCGGGATGCGCTCGCATAAAACCTGTGCAAATGCATCAATATCGAATATACCCTTTCCTGTAAAAATGCCCTGCCCCAGCCCATCCTGGTACGGATCGGAGGCAGCAAAAACATATGGATCGATTCCCGGATCCACCGACCACAGATAAGCGAAGCGCGAGCGCAAAGCCGCGTTGTGGCTAATACCGATACGCGGCTGCAGTACGCCGTATCCCTCGACGACCCTTGTCCGAGTATGGTTTAACCGTGGCCGATTATAGGGCAGATGCATAGTGCCGATTATCCGCTGCGCGCTTCCCAGCGGCAGTTCTGTATCCGCGTCAAGGGTGATTATGTAACGGATTCGCGGCAAGACGTCTGTGTCCCCAACTACAAAATCATAGGTCGTATCATTCTTTCCTTTAAGCAGTTCAACAAATTCCACCAATTTACCCCGCTTGCGTTCCCAACCCATCCATACTCCCTCGGACGGGTTCCACATCCTGCGGCGCTGAAAGAGGTAAAAGGTGCTCCCTTCAGGGCCGGAGTATGTGCGGTTTAACTCCTCAATGCTTACGCGGGCGGTAGCATGAATAGCGGCATCTTCCGGCAGCGTCTCCTCACCTGCGTCGGTAAAATCGCCCAAGAGAGCAAAATGAATATTCGAATAGCGGTTTGCCAGATAATGCAGTTCCAGCCGATCCGCCAATTCCTGCACCTCTTTGACTGTGGACCAAATAACGGGGATGACCACCATTGTGGTTGCTTCCGGTGGAACATCGCGCGAGAAATCGTATCGGAGCAGCGGCTGTGGCTGCCTCACACATTCTATAAGCCAGTGTGCCGCCGTGATGGCCCACTCGCTCACGGGTAAGAACAGTGCCAGTATAACGATCACCCACTGGCCAACGGTAACGCTTGTGCCCCTGGATACCCACCAGGCAAATCCAAGAAGGAAAACCATGAATAATCCTGTCAGGGCAGTAAAATAGGTACCAGTGGAGCGGCGTAACATTTCCAATTCCGGTAAATACGAAGGAGTGCCGCAGATCTTTAGTGCATGCCGCAGTTCCTTGATACCATCCGCTTCGAGCAAATAGTATGCGGCAAATACCTGGCGTGGCAGCTCTTCCAGCATAACCGGCCCACGTGTTATCTCATCGTTTTTTTCCTGTTCTGTATACGCCTGCCCATATTCCTTTGCCGCAAGCCCGACGGCCTGCTGCGCAACTAGATTTTCCGGCACATGCAGACGGCAGGCCAAATTCTCAACCCGCTTACGTAACACATCGCGGCTTGAAAAATCAAGAAGCCGATATGTACCTGTGCTTTCTGCATGTAGCGTATGCTCGACCATACAAATCTGTTCAAACCGCTCTTGCCAGTCTAAGCGTGATATTTTACGCAGACTTCCCATAAGGTTGCCTGTGGTTACCTGATAGGCTGCCTGAAGCTGATACTCATAAGAGACGATTCGATCAAGGCTGTCGGAGCCATTTTCTAATTTGCACATTAGCCATTCCCGCACGGTTGTCGAATCGTCCGCCCACTCTCGCAGACGCCTGACCAAGTAGGCGATCTGGCAGCCGGAGAGCAGCGTATCCTGGCCTGCTTCTTCAAGGGCAGACTTTAGCACTTCCGGATTTAACCTCACCGGCTGCAGGCGTGCCAGCAGCCGATCGACTAAGGTACACACCTCTCGCCGTTCGCGAACCAGTTCCATGACTGCGGCCAGGCGCTGGATTAAGGCGATTCGCATAATAAGCGGAATGGCCCACGCCTCTGCTATAGTCAAAACCGATACTTCCTGGTAAGAATTGATATATGAGATGAGCGAATCCTCATCCAGGTTCCCGTCCACATGTTCAAGATAATTAGCACAAATAGACAGTATCCTTGTTTTGCCGGTCTTGCGTAAATCGGGCAAATTTCGCACAAAGGCACCAGAAAGCTGATGGCGGATGACCAGCACCTGTTCATCGATGAATTCAGCATGATCCAAAAACCATTCTTCTGCGGGCTGCAAACAACTTGCATCACCTTCCTGCAGAGAACGAATAAACGTGCGTAATTCTTCGATGTCGTTATAAAACTCCCGCCACAGGCGCTTTGATGACCAGCGTCTCACATAAGGGTCATGGGTCAATGCAAGCTCATGAGCTTTTTGTCGGAGTTGTTCTGTATTTAATAACATAGTCCTCCCAAAAACAATCAAAGATTGAAAAGTAATTTTTTTTATTCCATACGATATTGCTGGTAAATTGGATTCATTAAAAATATCCCCCTATGGAGCATTAATTATTAATTGTAAATTTCGGTAATTTCTATCTTTAAGTCCATTTCATAGTACAGTGTGGCGTATGTGACACTTGGTAACGTTCGAAACCACTGAAAAAGTCAGCACCAAGGGACAGGAGGGCAGGTTCCTTGTCCCAATTAAAGATGATAGTTCTAAATTGTCTTATTTTATCGGCATAACAAATAAAAGAGAAGCTGCCTATAATTTACTGCTAACTACGTTATTATGGGCAGCTTCTCTTCGTTACATTCTTCTATATTTTGCTCTCTATGCTAATGGAACACAGGGACAGGTTGTTCACCCTTGTGCTTGGTGTTTAAATCATGAGGTTAATTGGTATATGAGATATAAGGTTCAATAAGAAGTTACTTGAAAACAACTTCCATTTCAGCATATGGATTGGCAAAAACTCTACTCTTAAATTCTATCTTCTTTTTCAAGAGATAAACATAAACAGTGCGTAACTCATTGGTAATATATTCGGGAATATCTTTTTTAAAAAATCTTTTTGTATGGATACACTATGCTCGGCATTGATTGCAATTTCTGATAAAACTTCGATGTGAATGTAAGAGGCTACTAATCCTCCAATAACCGTTACCCCTAAGATTGTAGCGGCTTTGGACATGGTACGATGAATACGGATTTTAAAGGATAAAAATCAAGTACCTCTTGAAGTACACCATTAGAGTAGAAATTCGCAACTCTTGTCTATATTCATCGCCATGATAAATCTAAAAGAGAAGCTACTCACAATCTACTAATAAGGTAGATTACGGGTAGCTTCTCTTTAGCATGCTTGTTTATGATCGACAGCTGAAAAATATTCACTGAAGTCACAGTGTCAATTTAGGGATTTCGTAGCCTGTGCAATATAATCTTCAGATATAAGCCTTTTTTGTTCCATACACCATGATTAAGTAGCACTTGACCAAATTTGGATAAGTCTCGTGCCGTTAAATATAACCCTGAGCATCCAAATGATATACCATTTACACCAGAATCCCATTGTGGCTCAGATATTCCCAAGAGTTGAAAAATATGAGGCATTAAATATTCTTTCAGACTATACCCAGTTGTAATGCTAATAAGCTTTGAATGCATATAAGTTGCAGCGTTATTATTTAACTCAAAAGACCTTCTAAGCGTGGATCATATTTGGATGGGATAAACTCAATCACTTCATATTCTGCTGCTCCATTACTATGAAAAGGATCTTGTTTGATTATATCCCATACTTCTTCTTCTCTGCTCGCTTTAGCAATAATAACTCCACCAACTCGTGGATTTCTACGCCCTGAGACAAGGAACTTCTCTTGATTATAGAACCGATCCAGAAACTCAATATGCGCTGGTATTAATTCATCAAGATACTCCAATGGTTTAATGTAGTTCAAAATTATAAGAAACATCAATATTTCCCCCTTACTATTTTGTCGATTCTATTTTAAAGGATTATCGCAATCTACCTGGTGGTCATATAGCCTAGCATTATCTTGTTCCTTGTAGGACCACTCCCTAATCTTGCTTATTTGTTCGGAAGATAATCCAAGGATTTGCAAAAATTCTTGATGTTTGTCCGGAAATTTTTTTTCGAACTGATTATGTAGCCTCCACTGCGCCTTCTCATCAATACCTGCTGAATGCATTAACCCAGTTAGTGATTCCTTTTGAATGATCCCCACCCGTTCTAGCAACCGATTATCTTGTAGAAGCTTAATAATAAAATGCTGCTGTTGCCTCAACTTGGAAATTTCTTCATTAATTTCTTCTAATTTCGTTTCCAAACTTACTGCAGCAATGCATTTCTTGCTATCTAATATCTCTTTTATTTGCTCTAGAGAAAGCCCTGTTTGACGATAGTTAGCAATCTGTTCCAATCGCTTACAATCTTCTTCCGAGTATATACGGTAATTCCCATTGCCTCTCTTTAGGGGAGATAACAAGCCGATTGAATCATAATAAAGCAGCGTACTTCGTGATAGGTTAAACTTCCTCGCTAATTTACCAATCGTAGATGTCATATCTTTACTCCATTCTCAAAGGCCAATAGCACATGGCTAAAATTCAAAAGAGTTCCTCTCGCAAAACCATCTTATTCTAGATGAGGTCTTTTCTTTTACAAGTTCCTCCGAAGTTTTTTCGGTTACTATACAACAATACTACTCCGAAAACCATTAGGCAACCACCTGCAAAAGAAAATAATAATCCAGGTGCCACGTAATTCAAAAGCACACCAAATATTCCAATTGAAATAGGTAAAGAAATATTCCCGGTTGTAGAAAATACGCTAAAAACGCGTCCGGATATTTCCACTGGGATGCAAATCTGTGCGATTGTACGCCAAAGCACGCTTGCAATCGCTATACAACTACCTATTATGATGCAAACGAATACATAGATTTCTACTAATCCGGCGTGTAGTAACTGCAGTGCTCCAAGTGCTAGAATCCCTAATCCCATGCACATGATAGCGTAGAATAGGTACAGCTCGCTAACGTTTTTGCGCAAATACCTCGAACTATACCCTGCCCCAACGATCATCCCCCCACCAATAGCAGCTTGTAACAATCCCAAGTTATTAATCCCATTGCCATCTAATAATTGAGCAAGAAACGGTATGATTACGACAACACTTCCAACAAAGACATGAACAATAGCAATCACAATCACAATTACGGACACACGCACATCTGCCCGAATGAAACGAAATCCTTGCGCTAAACTATAAATGACGGATTCCTTGGTTTGAACTTTGATTGTGGTTATGCACAAAAAAAGCTCAGCAATTCCCGATGCGATATAGGAAATTCCGTTAAATATAAGCCCACCGATATAACCCACCAAGACGATACTCGAGGCCCCTAGCAATGGCCCAATTATCGACACAGCCCCTACTACCATTTGGCTCAAAGCATTTGCCTGCTGAAGCTTATCTTTTTCAACAATAACCGGTATGACAGACATTATAGCTGGGTTAAAGAATGCCGAACAGAGTGAAATACAAAGTGCTGCCACATAAATATGCCATATTTCCAAAAGCTGCGACTGATATAGAGCAGCAAGCATTAATATAATAATTCCCCGAATAAAATCAGACACCACTAATACTTTCTTTTTGCCCCATCGGTCAATATACACACCAGCCACTGGGCCAAAAAGCAGCTCGGGTAACATTGAGACAACAAGAAAAGAGCTAACAAAAATTGGCGAATTAGTTTTCTCAAGCAACCACCACATCAGCACAATGTTATAGGCTTTATCGCCTAATTGAGAAACTAATTGACCGCTCCAAAGTAAAAGAAAGTTCCGATTGATTAAGAACATACACCTAGCCTCCCTAGATCGATTTGCTCCTCTAGCTTCTTATATTTAAAAGAATAAACTATGAAGTTATAGTCAGGTCAATAGCAATAAAAAAGATAATCCTAAGTCCTAGATAGAACCTCGGATTATCTTTGATATGGATTTTTTGTTCGTCCTAGTGGTCGTAGAAATTTCTTAATTTATTTCTTCTAGTTTAGCTACTGTTCCTAAAAGGGTGCCGAAAGTAGTAAATACAGCCACTTGCCCCGTAGCGGAAATAAACAGCCTGGTTTCACTGGCAAGGCTGTCCGGCTATAACATCGGCAAAGATCAAATACCGGTTATCATTGAACAGTTAAAGACGCATGGCATGGCAGCACTCTCAGAAACCCAAGATCTTTCGCTGGATGTAAGCCGAAAAATTTTGGAAAATGCGCTATAGACATAAACAGAAGATGCAAAAGATAGCGTGCCGATTGGCACGCTATCTTTCTATATGGAATCAGGGGCGGTTCCATTGATTCAATTTTATCTTCATTGCCTAATATCGCTATACAAAAATCATCAACTTTTCCTTTCAAAATCATATAACTCATCTTCCAATCGTTCTAACTCGATTTCTATGATACCATTATCTCGACAGGCAAAGTAGTCTTTTGTTCTAATTGGTTGTTTTCTCAAATCATTACATTTCGGATATATATCGGCTAATGTAGCATAGCAATATTTATTCAGCTCATTTACATCTGTGTCTAAACAATGCTTTCTTATAGTAATTTGATCACCCTCTTGAAAAATTGGGCAGTAGCCATTCTTTCTAATGACTGTCATTTTTATAACTGTTTGTGGTTTAATATCCATGGTTCACCTCTTTTAATATGAATAGTTGAAATTCAGAATCAAATTTTCTCAAGGGACACGGTGAGAAGTTAGTTGTCCCTATTAGGAATGATAACTTTAAACTGTCCATATTTCATTGTTATGTCAAATCTAAAGAAAAGCTATCCACAATCTACTAAAAAGGTAGATTATGGATAGCTTCTCTTTCATAAATACTAAATCCTGCTATATTTTCACATTATAAGCATTATTTTACCAAGAGAAAGTTCTGTTTCAGGTTTCTTCTTTCAACCTGGCAGTTGCCTTTATCGTAACAAAGAAACTTAGTTTAGTAATCTTTATCTTCCTAGCAACTGACGAAGTTCTTCACCATCCAACTTTTCTCGTTCTAATAGGGTAGTTGCAACCAGCTGTAGCTTATCAAGATTGGATTTGATTATTTCTTCGGCTTTTCCATAAGCGTTCTCTAGTATCTGACGTATTTCTTTATCTATACTATATTCCATTTCCTGGCTATTATTGGGGCCGAGAGTAATATCACGGCCCAAAAAAACTTGTTCCTTAGATCGTGATAAAGCGACTGGTCCCAAGGTCTCGCTCATACCGTATTCACAGACCATTTTACGTGCAAGCTCGGTGGCCTGTATTAGGTCATTATGGACTCCGGTGCTCGTTTCATTAAATATCAAGTTTTCAGATGCTCGACCAGCCAGCAGAATCTTAATCTGATCGAAAATTTCTGACCTAGTAAGACAATAACGATCTTCCTTCCCCAAAGTAAGAGTATATCCACCAGCCTGGCCCCGTGGAATAATAGACACCCTATGAATCGGGTCAGCGTGCCTTAGAAGCATTGCGACTAAAACGTGACCAGCTTCATGGTACGCAGTAAGTTTCTTATCTTTTTCGTTGATAAAACGGCTTTTACGCTCCGGTCCTGCCACTACACGTTCCACCGCTTCCTCCATATCATGCATCTCTATACATGTTTTACCTTGGCGCGCGGCAAGAATGGCAGCTTCGTTCACTACATTACTGAGGTCAGCTCCTGTAAAACCAGGTGTACGGCGGGCGAGGACTTCAAGATCCATCTTATCTGCTAAGGGCTTACTTCTAGTATGCACTTTTAATATGTTAAGACGCCCCATAAGATCTGGTCGATCGACTACAATACGGCGGTCAAACCGTCCTGGTCGTAAAAGTGCCGAATCGAGAATATCCGTTCGATTGGTGGCTGCCACAACAAAGACACCTTTATTAGCCTCGAATCCATCCATTTCTACTAGCAACTGATTAAGGGTTTGCTCTCGTTCATCATTTCCGCCACCTACACCAGCTCCACGCTGCCGCCCAACTGCATCAATCTCGTCAATGAAGATGATACATGGCGCCTTCTTCCGGCCTTCCTTAAATAGATCACGCACCCTGGAAGCACCAACACCAACGTACATCTCTACGAATTGGGAACCGCTGATACTTAAGAAAGGTACTCCTGCCTCACCTGCCAGCGCCTTTGCCAGTAATGTTTTACCTGTGCCGGGAGGCCCGTACAACAGAACTCCTTTAGGAATGCGAGCACCCAAATTACTAAATTTTTTGGGATGCTTGATAAACTCTAAAATTTCTTTCAATTCCTGCTTGGCTTCATCATTACCTTCCACATCTTTGAAGGTAATGATATTAGTATGCTTATTACGCAATTTAGCCCTTTTCTCAGCATTGGACATATTTGACCATTTACCATTTTCTATCCGTCTCATTATAAAAAGCCAATCGTCAAGTGAGAACAGCATTGGCAGATTGGCTATAGACAACCCTGGAGTACTGGTTTTTAGCGCCAGTTGCTTAAACCTCTTGAAGATAAATCTGGAGCTTATCACATTAAATCTCCTTTCCTTTATTATGTCATATTATTTTATGCACTCCAGCGGTCCATGTTACCATTTATATGGGGAAACGGGACATTAACTGTAAATTGCTCATATCTTATCGCTATGTCCAATCAAAAGAGAAGCTACCCATAATATACCAATAAGGATGATTACGGGTAGCTTCTCTTTAGTAAAATTTCTTCATTTATTTCTTCTAATTAGTTTTCAAACTTAATGCAGCAATGCATATTTTGTTATCTAAAATCTCTTTTATTTCTTGAAGAGAAAGCCCTATTTGACGATAGTTAGCAATCTGTTCCAAACGTTTACAATCTTCTTCCGAGTATATACGGTAATTCCCCTTGCCTCTCTTTATCGGAGATAACACGCCGATCGAATCATAATAACGCAGCGTACTTCGTGACAGGTTAAACTTGCTCGCTAATCTACCAATCGTAGGTATCATATCTTTACTCCATTCTCAAAAGCCAATGACACATGGCTGAAATTCAAAAGAGTTCCTTGTTTTTGAAAACAAGGGTAATCATTACCTAAAAAACTACCTACTTTTATAATGGCTTGCGAATTACGTCGAGAAGCGTTCCATCGCGGTACTCAACAATCGCGACAATGTCCTTGTCTGCTTCGCTCAAGACAATTTCCTGTGGTTTTCCAACAAGTTTATGTGCCACTCCTTGTAGTTCTTCGATCGTCATGATCTTGAGCCCACTCTTGCGTAGATTATCGATGAGATCTTGTCGGCGCGGATTGACGGCAATACCACGGTCCGTCACCACCACGTCGATGCTTTCCCCCGGCGTGACGATGTTTTGCACTCGGTCACGCACCATAGGTAACCGGCCCCGGATAAGTGGCATGACAATAATCGCCAACTTGGAAGCAGCAGCAATATCGGAGTGACCGCCAGAGGCGCCCATCAACAGGCCATTAGAGTTAGTAATCACATTCACATTGAAATCGAGATCGACTTCTGTTGCGCCCAAAATAACAATGTCCAGATCATTAATAATCGGGCCAGGGCTCCAAGGGTTAGCATAGAAAGAAGATGAGATTTCCACATGGCGGGGATTCTCCCGTAAGGACTGAATCGCCGTTGTATCAAATGTCTGCGTGTCGTAGCAAATTTCAAACAATCCTTCTTCCAGCATTTGAGCAAATAGGCCCGTTACGCCGCCGACGCCAAAGCTGCCTTTGATCTGCTGTTTGAGCATTTTCTCGCGAATAAAGCGGCCCACCGCTAAGGCAGAGCCACCACCACCCATTTGGATTGAGTAGCCATTTTTAAAGTAACCTGAGTGTTCGATGACTTTGGCTGCCGCTTCGGCCAATAGCAATTGAATAGGGTTTTTGGTAATTTTCAGGATGCCGGAGGCAATACCTTCCGGATCACCGATTGCTTCCACCGCAACAATGTAGTTAACATCGGTCTGAGGAATGCTATAGGGGAAGACATAGCCGCCGATTAGGTTATCCGTCACCAATACAACCTGTTCAGCAAAGCGGGAATCGAGCATGGCATAACCGAGGGAACCGCAAGCCGATTTGCCTAGACGGCCCGTAGCATTGCCAAAGCGGTCACATGTCGGTACGCCCATAAAGGCCACATCGATTTTCACTTCACCCGCCTCAATGGCTCTTGCCCGTCCACCGTGAGAACGAACGATAATCGGTCGCTTCAGTTTGCCGGGGTTTTTAGTCAGATAAGCACCGAGTTTACCCCGCAGACCGCTCGTCTCCAAAGCCGTAACCGTGCCATCTTCAATGTAATCAATGAGAAAATCGTGACAATCATTAAGCGAGCTGGTCGCAATCGTAATGTCTTTAATACCTTTGGCGGCAATGGCCGTCATCACTAATTTGTTAACGTAGTCGCCATTGCGAAAATGGTGATGAAAGGATATGGTCATGCCGTCTCTTAGGCCGGTGGCTTCCACCGCTTCTACCAACGAGGACAATACTTTATTGTTGCTAGGCCGTCCAACGCGCAGCGTTCTGCCTGCCATATGCACCGGCTCCGGCGAATTGACAAACAGCCCTTCGTATGGCCGATACGCTTTCAGTCCATAAATGTGATCTGGTAGCTCACGTCCCGCTTTATTTTTCATCTTTACATCCCTCCTCAGTAAGAATACCCGCCGCTTTTGCTTGCGCTACAATACGTTCCGCCCGAACAACAATTGGTCCATCAATCATTTTTCCGTCAACTGTTATCACTCCTTTGTTGTTCTCTACAGCATCTTTATAGCAGGCTAGTACCTTCACGGCATGAGCAATTTGTTTTTCCGTCGGCGTATAGATTTCATGAACAATGCCGATTTGGGTAGGATGAACCACGGATTTACCATCGAATCCCATATCCTTGATGTCCGTCACTTCCTGCCGGAATCCTTCTAAATTCGCCACATCAGCATACACAGTATCCATTGCCTGGATACCAGCATCACGGGCTGCCATAAGGATTTCGGAACGGGCATGGTAAAATTCAATTCCTCGTTGGGTCCGCTGCGTCCTCAGGTCGGCAATGAAGTCCTCTCCACCCAAGGCAATCGCTATGACACGTGGCTCCTTGGCAATGGCGCGCACTTCATAGAGACCTCTGACGCTCTCAATGGCGCAAATGATATTGATCGAACCTTCCGGAAAGCCTTCGCGCTGTTCCACTTCCTTGATCATCTTGGTTACCAAGCGCACTTCATCGACAGATTCGGTTTTTGGCAAACGAATCAAGTCGGGCTTAGAGGGCAAAATCGCCTTCAAATCATCAATACCAAAGGGAGTCTGTGTCACATGGTTGACGCGCACCGCCGTTTCGCAGCTAAATGGTATTGCCTCAAGGGCATATTTGACCATAAGCCTGGCTGCGTCTTTTTGCGATACAGCTATGGAATCCTCCACGTCAAACATAATTGTATCGGCACCATAAAGGTCCGCATTGTTAATCATTTTTGGGCTATTGCCAGGCACAAACATCATCGTACGTCTGAGTCTTGATTTTACATCCTGATTCATGCAGCGTCCCCCCTATGTAAGGCGGCTACGATACGCGCCTTCAACGCATAATCCCAAGCCCCTTTATCTATTACTTTTACATGGACGTCGGTATAACCCACTTCATTGACTGTCGCCACAATCAAATCTTCTAGGTGTTGACCATACTGGCGTTTCACGGAAGAAACAAGTTCCACTGTAATTCCTTGTCCTGCTGTCAAAGGGCTGACAGTAACCAATGCATCGTTTGTTTCTTCAAAACCGACAGTCGCTTCTTTTTGAATGGTTTTCAAAAGAATTCCTCCTAACAATTTTACGTATATTCGCTCTATTTCACCAACAAGCAAATTATAATATAGGCAAAATCATAAGTCTAATATTATAATAAGTATAATAGCTATACGTTTTTATGTATAAAGGAGGCTTTGCCATGGAATTACGTCAATTGCGCTATATGTTGATGGTCGCAGAAGAAAAAAGCTTTTCCCGTGCGGCAGAAAAGCTCTATATTGCTCAACCTCATTTAAGCCAGTATATTCAAAAACTTGAAAATCAGATTGGCATCCAGCTATTTGACCGTAAATCAACACCGATCACACTCACTTACGCTGGTGAACAGTTCGCACAAGTAGCACGGCAAATGTTGCAACTGGACAGTAACCTGCTGCAGCAAATGAAAGACTTCTCCGAAGAAAACAGTGGGCGCCTCGCCCTCGGAATCTCACCCGTGCGCAGCGCCTATATCCTCCCGATTATACTTCCTGCATTCCGCGCACTTTTCCCTCAAGTCGACTTGTCCTTGCATGAAGGCACCTCGGCCAACCTAGAGGAGTGGATGAACCAAGGCGTAACAGACCTCACCATTCTTTCGTTGCCAATTAGGAGCGAAGGTTTCTCCTATGAAATTTTAATGGAAGAAAAATTGTTAATCGTCGCGCCGCCCACCCACCCGCTGACGAATGGGTTAGGAGACAATGATGCACCAGTTTCTTTAAATTTGTCCGATCTGGAGCACGAACCTTTTGTTTTGCTTCAGCAAGGGCAAGCTTTGCGCCGTATTGCAGACAGCCTATTTTTACAGGCTGGTTATCAGCCGCGCATCGTTTTGGAAACGAGAAGCTCCCAAACGGCACATAATCTTGCTTCCATCGGCACGGGTTTTACTTTCTCCACCCTGTCGATAAGCCAGCTAAACAGCAATGTCAACAGGCCGGTGCGTCTCTTTACCGCCGAGCCCTCCTTTACGCGCACCCTGGCCGTGGTCTATCGAAAAGGCAAGTATTTAACCAAATACGAGCAGGCCTTTATCCGCATTACAAAGGAAACCGTTCAATCGGTCCTAGGCCGGGCCTTGCCCAAAACATAATAAAAAGAAGCTGCCACATAACGAAAGCATTCGTGTGGCAGCCGTAAAATCACATCATCAGCAAACTCGATAAAGCCGTCATTAATCAAGTTCACGGTTCATTATGGTCTTTTTTATATGTTATAAATTTGAAGCAACCTCATAAGCATCCCAAATCGCATACATGATATTTGCCACTTTACGAGCATCACCGATTAAATGAACATCAGCACATTCATATTTAATCTCGTTATAGAGGGAGTTTTCAGCGCTGTAGCCTACGGCAAGGACAACGCTATCCGCAGGAAGTTCCCGGTCATTACCGTCGCTGTTTACTATAACACCTTTTTCCGTGGTTTTCACAACCTTTGAGGAGGTTAATACTTCGACACCGCTAAATGGTACCAGTCTTTCTAGCATTTCTGAATTGGCATGGCAAAGTGGGCCGTTTACAGCTAACAGCTTATCTTGAATCTCGACCAGAGTAACGTTCTTTTTGCTCCGTGCCAACCAAATGGCAAGTTCGCAGCCTACAAGTCCACCACCTACAATTACTACATTTTTGCCAGAATCAACCTTCTTTAACAATACATCTGCGGCAGCATATACTTTACTGTCATCGCCAAAACTGAACATTTTGGGTTTTGATCCTGTCGCAATGATGGTAGCATCTGCAGAGATTCCGCTGAGCAAATTTGCATTGACTTCGGTGTTTAGATTAACCTCTACCCCAAGTTCCTTGAGCGTATGTTCATACCAAGCAACTAAAGCGTGGTCATCTTCTTTAAAATCAGGCGCCCCGCCGGGAATTAGATTACCGCCCAACCGGCTAGATTTTTCATAAATTACAGGATTATGTCCTCTTAATGCTAATACTCTTGCCGCCTCACATCCAGCAACTCCGCCGCCGACAACCACTACCTTTTTGCTCTTGAGTGTCGGAAAAAGCGCTGCGTCTTTTTCTCTGCAAGCAGCAGGATTTACGGCGCAGTTGAGCACGGAATACTCCTGAATACGTCCCATGCAGCCTTCCTGACAAGATAAACAAGGCCGAATATCCGCTGTTTTTCCCGCTCGAAGCTTATTGACATAACTTTCATCTGCCAATAGCGGACGACCAAGACTTATCATATCACAAGCACCGTCATTTATTGCACTTAGGGCTAAATCAGGATTGTCCATACGTCCTGCACAAATGATAGGTACATCTACTACGTCTTTGATGATTTTAGCATAAGGAATATAGAGTCCTTTATCCTGATACATTGGAGGATGACTCCACCACCAGGAATCGTAAGAGCCCACATCTATATCCAGGGCGTCATAACCGTAAGCCACAAGCAGTTTTGCCGCTTCGATACCTTCCGGAATATCTCTGCCCTTCTCTTCGAATTCTTCACCAGGCAAAGCGCCTTCGCGCCAGTCCTTTATGAAGCTTTTAGGACTATACCGCAAGGTAACAGGGAAATCCTTGCCACATCTTTTCTTGATTTCTTCCACAATCTCGCGGGCAAAGCGCAGACGATTTTCCAAAGGACCACCGTATTCATCGGTTCTGTTATTGAAAAAAGAGATGGCAAACTGGTCAATCAGGTAACCTTCATGAACCGCATGAATCTGCACGCCGTCAAAACCCGCCCGTTTAGCACTTGCCGCACCGTCGCCAAATTTTTTAACAATAGATTTAATCTCTTCGATTGTCATTTCTCTACAAGTTTTGTCAAGCCAGCGATGCTGAATGGGTGAAGGGGCAACCGGAGGAAACTCGCCTAAATTAGTCGGTATCGTTACTCTGCCAAAACCACCGCTTAACTGCAGAAAAACCTTTGCATCATAGGCATGAATACGTTCTGTCATTTCACGGGCTGTACGAATAAAATGCAAAGGATTGTGAGTAGAACAAGGAACACTCGGCATTCCATGTTCTTCAACAACGTTATCTACAAAAGTTACCCCCGTAATAATAAGACCAGTACCACCCCGGGCACGAGCGGTATAGTATTCCACCCCACGCTGATTAAAGCCTCCTTCAGCATCTGCAAGTCCTAAAGGCCCCATAGGAGCCATGGCAAAACGGTTTTTCACCTCTAAGGAGCCTATTTTAACTGGCTCAAATAATTTTTTGTACTTTAAAGACATTATAAATACCTCCTCAAATTTATCTATGTAGCCTCCGCTGAGCTTTCTCACCATTACATGCGGACTGCATTAACCCAATATTGATCATGCTGATTCTTCATCATATTCATTTTCATTAGCACTATCTTGTTTCGCCTTTATCAGGTGATATCCATAGATTACGGCAAACACTACTAAAAACAAAACAGAGATTCGATACATAGTAGCATAGTTTGTGTGGGTGGCAATTAAGCCCAACAATACGGCACCAATTGCATATCCTAAATCCAAAGAAGATAAGAATGTTCCATTGGCTGCTCCCTTACGTTCCTCGGGAGATCGTTGAATTGCCCATGCTTGCAGAGAAGGATGAGCCGCTCCATATCCTAATCCATAACATAATGAGGCTGCGACTAAAGAGTACATGGAGGTTGCATAGGATAATATAAAGAGACCAATTATCATAAGCAGTACGCCTGGTATGATTACAAAAGAATGTCCCTTTCGGTCAAATAGTTTTCCAGCAAAAGGACGGCTAATTAAAATCATTGAAACATGACCGATGAAATATATCCCTACATTTTCAATACCGGTTTCTTGACCAAATAATATGATAAAACTCATAATCCCACCAAAGGTAATTGAATGTAAGAAACATAAAAAAGCAGGCAATAATGCACTTTTCTCAAACAAATCATTCCAACTAAACCCTTGTGTAATAGGTTTCGGTTTATGTACTTTTTCTATCGGCGCAATTGATATGCCTTGCGTTAATACCATCCCAAGACCAACTAGAACTGTAGAAATAGTTAGAATGACATCAAAGTTATAACGCTTCATAGCTTCAATTCCTAAGACCGTTGCAAAAGAGGTTCCAAGAATAATGGATAATGCGAAATATCCTGTCCCCTCCCCCCGCCTTTTAGTAGATACTATGTCAGACATAATCGTTGCTAGCACTGTCGATGTCATTCCCCAACCGATTCCCTGACAAAATCGCAATACTAGAATAATGCCAATTCCTGAAACGAGAAAATAAGAACAGTTAAAAATAATAAGGAGACTCATGCCGATTATCAGTAGCGGCCTTCGCCCATATTTGTCTGCTGCATTGCCGCTAATGGAGCGAACAATAAGAGCAGAAATCGAAACAACCGCAAAGGGAAGACTGGCCTCTAAATCATTCCCGCCAATTTGTTTTATATATAGTGGAAAGGTTGGAATCAACATCAAAATTCCTTGATATACAAAAAAATTTCCAAATACAAGTAATAAAAAGTTTTTTGACCACAATGTTGTAGCACTGCTACTTTCGTCTTTTTTACATTCCATCATAGATCCTCCATTTAAGTTACCGCCTGCTCTTTACTAGAACTTATGCGTTGCTATCTAAAGTCCCTCATATTGCTGGGCACTTTGGAAAATTGTTTTTAGCAATGTTGTTACTTCCTTTTGTTTTTCTTCCGACAAATTAGCTAAAATTGCCTTTCTATGATGCCCCACTATTTGGCTCCAAGTGAGGTATTGCTCCTCCGCTTTTTCGGTTAAAATTACTTTCTTTTCTCTTTTGTCATCACCTGGAATCCTCATGATTAGCCCCTTTTGTTCCAATTTGACTAAACTTTTAGATACTGCAGGTGGCTCAATATTTAAATAGCTTGCTAACGCTCCCTGAGTCATTGATTTTTTTTCCTTTAATGTCGTTATGATTGACCACTCAGAGCTATAGATTCCATGAGACTCTAAGTTTTTATTTAAACCTTTGGAAATAATTCGGACCGTTTGAAAAAGTTGATGTAATAGCAATTCCGAGCATTCCATACTTTTCACCTTCTTATTATTGAATAATAGTTAACTAGTTAACTATTATTCAATAATAAGTCTTTATGACCGATCTGTCAATCGAATAGAGCAAACTGTTTCCAGAAGATCCGCTCTTTAAGAAACATATGTATTTTTTACAATATCCCTGATTATTTCTTTATGATTTTTAGGAGCTTAAGGCCTAAGCATATTTGGCATACTGATAATGATCCATATTAAAAAGAAGCTCAGTAGTATTGTTATATTCGTTACAGTACCTACAAACTTTTGGTCATAATCAAACTCTATTGCATATTGTATGACCGCCGTAGGCATAGGAAGCAAAAATCCAATCAACATGGTGTATTTAAACATCCGATCAAAGGGCATTAGGGAAAAAAATATTGTGCCTACTGTTAATCCAACCAAATATCGTAACGCCAACACTTTGGCCATATTTTTCAAATACTTCGATTCTATGGAAAAATTTAAATAGACCCCCAAAAGTAGCAAGGAAAGTGGCATGTTAGCGCGCGCTAAAACTTGTGTACAATCAACAACGATCCTAGGAAAGTGTACCCCTAGGGCAGCGAGACCGAAAGCAATTGTATAGGATAGCAAAGGGACAGATTTTAAGAGTTTACTAAAGACACTGGTAAAATTTAAATCTGAACTATCAGAAGAAAAATAACCAGCAATGATGTAGGAAACACCAAATATGACCAAAGAATTGCCTACATCAAACATTCCAAAATATTTAATCCCCTCTTGTCCCCAAATAGCTTCCACAATAGGGTATGCAAATAATCCAATATTAAATGAGGGAACTAGCATTGAAAGCATTCCCCGAGTGGCTCTATCCTCATTTTTAAATACAATTACGCCCAATAAAGCCATAAATATACCATATACAATACCAATTATAGTTATCAATATAAGAGAAAAATCAATGGTAATTGTATTAAAAGTAGTAATAATCAAAGCTGGGAGACTGATGTTGAATATTATCCGTGATAGGGTTTCACCATCCTGTTCTTTGATTAAGTTTATTTTTCTCAACAGATATCCTAATATGATAATTACCATTGATAATAAAAACTGATCATTCCCATTGTTCATGTATACTCTCCCTATATCTTTTCCAATCTTTCTACATCAGCTGCATAATAAGTGCCGTGTTCTTCTATTTTACTCTTATATCCATCAATTACAACATTAATTGCCCCAGTATTTGGGTTAAATATAAGCCCATGTACTGGAATATCTTTAGGAATCAGTGGATTACACCGAATTTTGTACACAACGCTTTTTACATTGTCGATCGGATTGTGAAATTGATCTAACCATAATTCTAGTTCCGCCTCTACCATTTTAATTGCATCCAGGGAAATTCCCCGTGAGAGCATCTTTTGGATTAACTCTCTTGATGTGGAGTGAGAAATACCACAATCCATATGACCGATTATCATGATTTCCTTAACCCCTAGCTCAAAAATTGATACTACAAGGCTACGGATGGTAGACGCAAACGGTCCTGTAATTGAATTACCAGCATTTTTTATTACCTTTACCTCACCACGTTTTATTCCCATAGCTGGCTCAAGAAATTCAACTAACCTTGTGTCCATGCAAGTAAATATAGCTAAGTGCCGATTCGGAAATTTGCTAACTGAATGGCTGTTTTCATGAATTCTTTGTATCGTTTTAGAGTTCATAAATTCACTGTTTGCCTTTAATACTTGTGCTAGAGTACTCATTTTCCCACACTCCTAATGTACTACTTATATTTGACAAACGCACTACGCCCTTAAAATTACTTTTGGTGAAAAGAGCCGTAAAACCGTTCTTTTCACCAAAATTGATACTATATTCTTCTAACAATTTTCAATATGAAAAAATAGCCAATTATAAAAACACACTACATATCATTGCGCCCGCAAAAGCAACGACAGAAGCAATCGTTGTAGAAAGTGTCCATGTTTTAAAAGTATCCTGTACCGACATTCCAAAGTATTCTTTAACTATCCAGAATCCTGAGTCATTTACGTGTGAGAGTCCAACTCCTCCCGCCCCAATAGCTACACATAAAAGTGATGGATTAAGATTTGGGAAACTAGGTACAATTGGAAGAATTATACCAGCGGCGGTAACCATGGCAACAGTAGTGGAACCTACTGCAAATCTCATTATAAGAGCAATAATCCATGCTAAGAGTATCGGATTCATATGAAGGTTTGTAAGAACTCCGCCTAATGCTTTGCCTATTCCACTGTCCTGCAGTACCTGATTAAATGCTCCGCCTGCACCGATAACGAGCAGTATGCCTGCTACTGGTCCGAAGCAGCCGTCAGTTATTTTTAATATTTCTTCTTTCTTCAAACCTCTTGAAAAGCCGAGGGTAAAATAGGAATAGACTACTGAAATCAAAAGTGCTGTGATTGGATTTCCTAAAAATGATATAAGCGGTAAAAACGCCGCGTCTTTCGGTAATAATAATTCAGCAATAGTTTTTATTACCATAATTATCATTGGCAGAAGTATTGTAAAGAGTGTCGTTGCAAATCCCGGCAGCTTTTCATCTGGTATAAGTTCGCTTTTAAAAAGCTGTTCCGGCGGATTAGCCTTAACATACTTCGATACTATACTACCAAAAATTGGTCCAGCTATAATCGCCGCAGGTAATCCAATAAGCAAAGAGTAGATAATAGTTGTTCCAACATCTGCCTTAAGCGTACCAACAATTGCTAAGGCAGCTGGATGTGGAGGTACCAAACCATGTACTACTATCAAACCAGCTACAACAGGAATTCCGATTTTTATTAGTGACATCTTAGTTTGAATGGCAATACTAAACATAACTGGAATTAATAAAACAAAACCGACCTGAAAGAATACAGGAATACCACAAATAAAGGCTACAAACATCATGGCCCAATGAGCGTTTCTTTCACCAAACGCTTTAATTAACGTTTTTGCCAAACGCTGCGCCCCGCCTGAAACCTCAAGCATCCTTCCAAGAATTGTTCCAAGGCCAAGAACAGTTGCAAGAAATCCTAGCGTATTTCCCATACCTGCTTGAAAGGAACCTGCAATTTTCTCAAGAGGCATACCTGATAAAATACCAAGCGTGAGACCAGAAATAGTTAATGCAACAAATGCGCTCAACTTTACTCTCATAATAAGAAATACAATTAAAGCAATTGCAACAAGGAGACAAATCACTAAATACGTTACATCACTCATGATTAAACCCTCCAACTATATTTTAAAAAATTATTTACATAACGCATCAGCTTAAGAGTTTTATAAACCGTTCAACTGTTGCGCTCATAGTATGACGTGCATCCATTAGCAAGGTTTCAAAACGTAATCCTTTCTCGGTATTCTTAGCCAAAAACTCTCTCGCTGCCATTACTGCCCCTGTTGAAATTTCTGTATTCACATTTATTTTAGCCACACCTAATGATACTGCCTTTTTAATGTAGTCATCAGGTATGCCAGAGCAGCCATGTAAAACAATCGGGACAGTAGCGGCCCGCGCAATTTCATCAAGCCTTGCAAAATCAAGCGTTGGCGTTCCTTTATAAATACCATGGGCATTGCCGACAGCCACTGCCAACGCATCAATTCCCGTACCATTTACATACGCAGCGGCATCTTGCACTCTGGTATAACCTTTTTCTAAATCTAGGCCTTCCTCGCAGGTACCATCTTCATTATTCATATAGCCAAGTTCGCCCTCTACGCTTACGCCCACTGCATGGGCATACTCTACAATATATTTTGTCTTTTGAATATTCTCAGAGAGTGGCAAAGCTGAGCCATCATACATTACTGAAGTGAAACCGGCCCGAATGGCGCGAGCAATTGATTTTAGTTCTTTAGCATGATCAAGGTGCAGAGCTACCTGAATATCAAGCGGGGTGCAAATTTCCTTAACAATTGAAGCAATAATTTCCACTGGCGCATGAGTAAAATAGCCTTCCCCGAAGGAAAGAATTACAGGTGATTTTAGACGGTTGGCCGCCTCAACTACTGCCAGAATCGTCTCCAAATTATATACATTAAAAGCACCAACCGCCTTCTTTTCCTGCTTTGCCGCGTTCAGCAAAATACTTAATGTTGTCAGCATAGTTGTTACTCCTTACATCTGTTATTTTCTGCCAAGCATCTCAACAACTTCTTTTAACGTTGTTTTTGTACCGACATTTCCTGGAAAAATAATGTAGGGAAGTCCGGGGAATTTACTTTCACTGCCAGTAAGCCATACAGGTACGCCTGGTTTAACTTGTCCAGCAACAGTTGCTTTTTTCACAGCCAAACCTTTTGTTCCTACGTCACTTGATGTAATACCGCCTTTAGCAATGAGGAAACTTGGCTTAGCTTGAATACGCTCTACTATGCTTGTTACAGAATCCGATATTTTTACAGCAACTTTGAGTTCTTCTTCCTTATTATCGGCCCCAAGCTCAAAACGTTTACGTCCAGTGTAAACGGCTACTGTTTCTCCGTTTTGGATGTGTCCTTCGGCTGTTTTTACAATACGGCTGATTTCCGCTTCTAATACTGCGGTCGGTTCTAACACCAAGAGATGATTAAATTCGATAAAATTCACAAAATCTAATGTTTTTAGTTCTTCGAACTGTTCTGTTGTCTTTTTAACATGCGAACCGATAATTACGAGGCCGCCTGCAGTGCTGCCTTCGGCAACCAAATCCTTTTTAAGAAGTAGCGGTTTATCGCTTACCCCGCCAATTACTTTAGTAAACGCAGCTGCTGTGCGGAACATGAAATTCTTCCCTGCAGCCATAGCTTTAATAAGAGCAATCGAGAATACTTTTACATCTACGTAGTCAACAGCGTTGACAACTACTTTACCGAAATTAGAAACCTTTGCCAATTGCGCAGCAATTCCATCAATATCAAAGCTTCTAATACTTTCTAAAGAAATATAGGTAACATCTTTAGCTTTATATGCGCCCTTGGTTTTTTCTTCGATATAATCCCCCAAATTAGAACTTACATAACCAAAGGTTTTGTCTTTGGCAAACTCGGTTTGCCCAGCTGGCGTCAAATAGTCGCCTTCCTGTACATAATGCACATTTCCGATCGTAAAGCGTCCGCCTTCTTTGAAAATAGGCATAAGCACTTCACCGTCAATTTTTGTAGTACCGTCTTTTTCAAGGGTATCTTTAAGCACTTTAGTTTCAAGCGGATAATGACCGCGGAGTGTAGAATCTCCTCTGCTAATAACCATGAACCCTTTGCCAGCTTTTTTAGATACTTCTAATATGTTGGTTGCTATTTCCTGATGTGCCTTGGTTGTCTCTTCTTCGGTAAAGCTCCGGGAGTTAGTTAAAATAAAGAATATGGAATTCTCTTCTTTGAAACCAGCCTCAATGTTTTCCTTTGACCAGTCAGTATATACTGACACTCCATGAACAGTTTGAATTCCTGTCGGATCATCATCAAGTACAATAATTTTTTTGCCAAAGTTTTGTAGAGCTTTAGCTATTTCCGTATTAACCTTAGCTTCATCAATCTCTGGAATTGTTGCAAAGATTTCAGATTTTAATACTTTTTCCATTCCACACACTCCTATTACATATTACGGAATAGATGGGCTGCCACCTATTCCGATTTAATTAACTTTTAACCGAAATTAGCTGCCTTTTTTTACTTCAACGCCAGCTAATTTTTCATAGAATTGCACAATTCCACCATGGTCGTCCATAATGTGACCGTCAGCTTTTAAGCTGTGCATAATTTGTTTTAATTGGCTAGTAAGAAGTAAAGGAACATCAAGGCTTTGAGCCGTATCCATAACATTTGTTATATCTTTTAAGTTAATGGCAAGTGTTCCACCTGGTTTAAAGTTGCGATTGTACATCATAGGAGCTTTTGCATCAAGCACAGTGCTACCTGCAAGACCACCGCGGATTGCTTGGTAAACTTTTTCCGGATCAGCGCCAGCTTTTTGTGCAAGCACAAGTGCTTCAGATACTGCAGCAATATTTAAGTTAACGATAATTTGGTTTGCCAATTTTGCTACAGAACCGCTGCCGTTAGGACCTATAACAGTAACTGATTTACCCATTGCCAAGAAAACATCTTTAATTTTTTCAACAACAGCTTCGTCACCGCCAATCATGTATGCGAGTGTTGCATTGATAGCGCCAGGTTCCCCGCCGCTTACCGGTGAATCAAGGAATGGACACTCATACTTTGCTGCAGCTTCAGCAAATTTCTGAGAATCGACAGGAGATACCGAGCTCATATCAACAATAACTGTACCAGGTTTTACGCCAGCTAAGATACCATCTTCCCCTTCTAAAAGCGACTTTACAATTGCTGCATTTGGTACAATTGTAATAACAACATCACTACCAGCTGCCAGTTCTTTAGGAGAAGTAGCCGCTTTCGCTCCAGCTTCTACTAATGCTTCAACTGCTTTGGGATTGATATCATAAACAGTAGTATCAATACCAGCTTTTAGTAAGTTCAACACCATAGGTTTCCCCATAATCCCCAATCCAACAAAACCAACTTTTTTCATTTTTTAGCCTCCCTTTTTTTATAAAACAGCATACAATCTAAGCAGCTATTAATATCTACTTTTTCACTAGGCATATTCCGCAATAATAATATTGTATGCTCAGTTTCCATTTTTAGTTTGTTTTTAACTATACACTTGCTAACACAGTTATTTTTTAACTATGTGAATTGATTTAATATTAGCAAAATTAAATTTAGCTGTCAATGTGTAATCGTAATATTTTTTCGCAACTAGTATTGCAATCGTTATAAATTTACTCTATGCTAAAAGTCGATACGTTTTATTTTTTCATAAATAATTTTCCGAGGTGAAAGATATGACCAATAGACCGTTTACTGAAATACGTCATAAATACAATACGTTATCGACAAGTCAAAAATTAATAGCCAATCATATATTAAATGACCAAAAACATGCCGTTATGGCCACGATAAGTGAACTAGCTAAAAACTGTAATGTAAGTGAAACTACCGTTATGCGCTTTATAAAAAAATTAGGCTATACATCTTTTCAGATCTTTCGCATTGACATGGCACACGAATTTACTGAAATATCCTATAACCAGAATTCTTCGCATAAATTTAAAATTGAAGATGGCTACCAAGACATCAGTACTGATGATGACGTAGCTACCATTAACCAAAAAATCATACAATCAGCCTCAATTGCCATAAATGACCTTAAATCCTTAATTGATTCAGCATCCATCGAAGCTATCGTCACACTCTTTACAACGGCAGATAAAATACTCTTTTATGGCTCTGGCGGTTCAGACGTCATAGCCCTTGACGCTTACCACAAATTCTTACGTTTAGGTTTAAATGTAACAACCCATTCAAATTCCCACTTGATGATGATTCAAGCCGCACATCTTTCCCAAACAGATATTGCTGTGCTTATTTCCCACACAGGAGAAAGCCGTGAAGTCTTAGAAATTGCAGAAAACGCCAAAAAGCAAGGCACTAAAATTATTGGCATCACGAGTTATATTAACTCAAGTCTAGCCAAACTTTCTGATATTGCACTATTTAGTTCTACCAATCAGCTCAAATATTATACAGATGCCATGGTTTCCCGCATTCTTCAGCTGGTCATTCTGGATATGATCCTTGTCTCGGTAAGTTTACGGCTTGGTGATATAGGCAAAAATTCTATTTATCGCTCGCGCAAAGCTATTTCTGTTGCGAAAAAGCCAATACCTGATAATTAAGAAAAGACTTGAAATCAAGAAAGTGTTGTATTTTCTGATTCCGTAAAAAAGAAGGTCAGCTTCTCTAATGACAGAAGCTGACTTTCTTTTTGGTTCTGGTACGAGATTTTTGCAAGGGCAAAGATATCTTTTATCATTCAGCAGAATATTAAGCTACAATACCCATAATCTTGTTTAAAAATTCAACCTCAGAATGGACACTGTAAAGTGTTAATATAAAAGTACACAATTATTGCAAAATAAAACTGCACAAAATTGTGTACTTTTTCTATTTGAAATATCCGGCACCTGCCTTAATAGCCTTAAATAAATGATGCTCATCCACTAATTGAACTTCATGGATATGCCTCATCTCCAGAGGTTTTATTCTATTGAAGACAAGATAACTGCCCCCTTGTATTGAACTCCGTTTAATTACCATATAGTTAATTCTATTGAATCGGGATATTGCCCTGTGGTAACTGAGATTTATCTGCTTTTAGTAAGATAACGGTAAGAACACCGTGATCAAATTTGGCGCTAATTTTATCATCTTGAATATTATCTATATAAAAATTCCGTTGGAACTGACCAAATCGTCTCTCTCGGCGAACATAATTTTTTTCACTTTTTACTTCTTGTGTCTCATTTCTTTTGGCGCTAATTGTTAAATAATGATTTTCATAACGCAGACTAATATCCTCTTTATTAATGCCAGGTAGATCCGCTTCTATTACATATTCATTGTCAGTCTCCCGCAGATCGACTTGAAAAGAACTGGGGAAGTTATCAACATGATCAAAAAGCGCTTCAAAATCATCCCCCAAAAAATTTCGCGCAAACTTACTCAACGCATTTCTTTGATGTCCATGATTTTGCTTATAAGGTATTAAGTCAAACATACTTATTCTCTCCTTTCTTTCTGCTTGCATCATTTTTTAGTATGCTTACTCAATCTCTTTTTATTCAAGATGGTTATCTAATTCAAGCTATTTGCTTAAAAGGTAACGTTATAGCAATTTAAGCTTAAGCTTAAAGATTACCATTCCTAATTTTAAAAATACTGGTTATATAAGTTTTGAATCTTTACACAAAGCATTGAACAATCATCCAATTTCGACGTTTTCTGAATTTGCTCTTCCAAAAAGTCAATACTCTTTTCAAAATCGTGAACTTGATCAGGCATATTATCTTTAATCAAATCCATCAGTCCATCTGTAACAAAATAGAAAGCATCACCAGGCTGTATTGGCACTTTTACAATATTCAAATCCGCTACCTCAAACAAACCAATAAGACCTCCAGGCATTGTCACTAAGCCGTTAAATTGCTGCGTAGAAGCTAAAAAGTGGTTAATCCCACCTGTAACCAGCGTTACTGTTTTTGCATAGAAGTCAAACTCAAACATAATCAGGGCAACAAATGTTTCATCCGAAAGATATTCTACAAGTTTAGTATTAACGCTCTGCACTAGCTCCAAAGTCAATTTCTTACCAAGGGCTTCATCTAGACTAAATCTTACCGCTGCGGAATTAAGCGCTGTAGCTATGCCGTGACCAGAGATATCTGAGATATATCCCCGCAAAATACCATCTGAATGAAAAAGGTAATTATAAAAATCACCGCTTACTTCCCTTAAAGGTGCATAGGCTGCACGAACAATAAATAATTCATTGTTCGCATCTCCCGGCAGAAGGGCTTTTTGTAATTTACCCGCAAGCTGAACGTCCTGGCGAATTTTCCGCTCCAACTGTCGTTCATCTGTAATATCACGGTCAACTCCCTGAATGCCGTAAATCTCTCCGTCGGCGTTGTATATTCCACTACAGGTTGATTCAACCCATACCAACGTACCATCTTTGCATCGTATTTCTAGTTCTAAACGCCGACTTTCTATCTTTTGACCTGATTTTATCATCTCATTTAACCATTGAATATTGCGTACAGCTATAGCAGCCGAGGAAGAAGTTAGCCATTGCTCAGTGGTTAATTCCAGAGCCTCTTCCACCGTATATCCCCTTAGTCGCTGAACTGAAGGACTTATATACGTAAGCTTTCCCGATAAATCCATTGTCCAGATTACGTCAGTAACATTTTCAGCTAACAACCGATATCGCTTTTCACTCTGACGAACCATTACCTCAATCTGTTTGCGTTCTTGTATCTCACAATTTAACGCAGCAATCAACTTCTTCAATTGATTAACCATATGGTTAAAAGCATTCCCCATCCTACCAACTTCATCTCTAGATGTTATCTCGACATGCTGCGTCAAGTCCCCTATAGCCACTAGCCCTGCAATCCTTGCAATTGTTCTTATTGGCGTAACAATACCTTTAGCCATAAATACTGCAAGAAAAATAACAAATATAATAGCTACTAAAACTACGCCTGTCACAGTACAAATTAATTTATTTCTGGCTGCTAGGGAATTTGCTACCTTCTGACCAGCGAAAATTGCACCTATAGGCCTTTCATCCACACCGATTAACGGCATATAGGCTGTAACGTACTTTTCTCCTACAATTTCTGTTTGACCAATATATTTTTCCCCTTGCCTTAATACCCTTTGATCAATCATTTCATTCAGTGTAGTACCTGCTATACGCTGGCCATCTTTTATAATCGTCGTTGATAAGCGAACATTCCCTAAAAAGATAGTTGCGTCTGTATTAAACATCTTCTTAACCTGATCAACCGCCTTATTATTTTCCAGGTCATATCCTGTTGATATGGCTCCAACTATTTCACCTTGCTTATTTTTCACAGGAATACTTACTATGATAGCAAATTTCATTTCACTATTTGACTCTATCCCTGTAGCTTCCTCTCCTAAAAGCGCCCTGCGGATATTTGACTGATTTGTCAAATCATCACCTTTTTTAACAGGAGCATGTACACGAGCAATGACGATTCCCTTATCATCTGTTACCGTAGCAAAGTCTAGTTTGGCCTTTTCCACTCTTGGTTGAAGAATTCCTAGAATTTGCACTGTATCCTTTGACTCAATGGCACTAGCCAATATCGGATTGCCTGCCAATATAGAGCCATGCTCCAAGGCATCTTGTTTATTCATTTCAATAATACTAGCAAGGCCTTCTAGTCCTTGCAACGCTCGATCCTCATTCATCTTTTGCATGGTATCCGAAAATAGATATAAAGTTGGCCCCATAGTAGCACCGACAATTAAAAAAATGACTAAAATATAATATAACATTAGTCTATTTGTTAAGTTCAAAGAAATCCTACGCTTAAACCATTTAATCCACTTATTCACTAAAAGTTGCACCTCATCATATATCTCTTTGCTATAGAAAAAAGCAAAGTCTATAGTTATCATAATAGGTCTTTATTCTAATTGTTCAGCTAGAATTTTGGATTCTTCTATTCACTGAATCATATTTTCTTTAATTCGAAAATAATCTATGATATCCGAATTCTCAAAATTCGATCTATTAATTAGCATAAATTTCGACAACCATTGACGTTTCCCTTTAAGGTATAAATCAAAAGCGTACCAAGTTTCTCCTTTAAAACTTGGTACGCTTTTCGCATTCACAGCAGAGTCCTTTTCCTAGCCAAATAGTAATAAAATTCCACCAAATATCGGTACCGACACCATAGAAACCTTTAAAATAGAAGGGTCTAGGCGTTTTGTGAATTTTGCCCCAACGTAGGCCCCAACCATCAGCCCTATTGTTACCTTGAGAAGCAACGATATGTCCAAATAACCAGCTGACAAATAACCTAAACCACCCAATAAAGCAATCGGCATAATGATAAGCATGGTTGTACCCGCAGACTGATGAATCGACATATTAAAGAATACTAATAAACCGATTTGGATAAATGGAGTGGCACCAATTCCAAAGGTTCCTGATAAAATTCCTGTAAAAATTCCCAAGCCGCAGGCAGTTACCCAAAACTTCCACCCTACTGGAGCAGATTTACTTTCAATTCTTGAGAAGATTCCCTTAGAAGCAAAAAAGATTTTAAGCCAAAGCAAAATAGCTGATAAAAACAACATACAAGCCGTCAACCATTTGAGATCTTTGGCAGCCAGGCCAGATGCAATTTGCGATCCAATAAAAGCACCTATTGCCCCAAAAACACCAACAGCTATTCCATTTTTCACCTCCACATTACCTTCGCGAAAATGACTGTATGCGCCAGACAGAGTGGTAAATATCATCGCGCTAAGCGATGTTCCCAAAGCAGTGTGTATTGGAATACCGAATAATACGGTTAAAACCGCAATAACAACGCCCGCTCCCCCGGCACCAACAAAACCAAGTAATAATCCTAAAACAAACATTACAAGAGCAATCAGCATAATTCTACGCCCCTTCTTCATGACCAAGAGAGTGAAACCCCAACAACAATATTATATAATGTTGAGTCCGCTTTGCAACGCTTTTCGGCAAACTATAGAATCCAAAGCATCTCTACATTCCCAAAACTCGGGAAAGCTCATATTCTCCGAGATCGACACCGGGTTGAAACTCATTTTCTTTACCATAAGACACTGAAACTAACTTTCCATGTCTCATCGCTACCAAAAAATCACTCTTATTTGCAATGATCTCATCAATGGCTGCTGCCCCCATGCGGCTGGCCATAATATTATCCATAGCTGTTGGATTACCACCACGTTGAATATAACCGAGCACTGTGACCGAAATAGGAAGATTTGTTCGCGCTGCTATTTGTGTTGCAATATCATGCCCCCTACCAACGCCCTCAGCTAACATAACAACACGGTACAACTTGCCTCGTTTATAACTTTCCAGCAACTCTTCACAGACTTCCCCTATGTCATTGGTAATCTCCGGTATCAGGATTGTTTCTGCACCACATGCAAGGCCTGACATTAATGCTAAATTTCCGCAGTTTCTGCCCATGACTTCTACAATGGCAACCTTATCATGGGAGATACTCGTATCTCTAATTTTATTAGCGGCTTCTAATATTGTATTCAACGCTGTATCAAATCCAATAGAATATTCTGTACCAGGCATATCATTATCGATACTCGCCGGAATCACGATCGTATTGACGCCTAGTTCAGACAATCTCATAGCACCTTGCATAGACCCATCACCGCCAATTACGACCACTACGTCAATCAACTGGTTTTCCAAATTCCTTAAAGCTACCGCCTGCCCAGCCTCAGTCCTAAATTCTTCACTCCGTGCTGTTTTGAGTATAGTCCCTCCTTGATCAAGAATACCAGCTACCGATTCTAAGCTCATGGGTAAAAAGGTTCCGTTTATTAATCCTTGAAAACCTTTTTCAACCCCAAATACTTCAAAACCATGATAAAGTCCTTTTCGCGTAATTGCCCGAATAGCAGCATTCATTCCTGGAGCATCTCCACCACTAGTCAGAATCGCGATTCGCTTATTACTCATCTTTTCCCTCCTATTGTGAATCGTATTATCTCGCAATTCAAAGAAAACTAGAGCGGTTTTTCTGCCATATCTACGAGTTTTTGGCCTATTTCTTTTAAATTGTCCAGCATCCTAGCTATTTCTTGTGTAGCTGTAGCTTGTTCTTGGGTAATTGTATTGCTCTGTTCTACATTTTTTAATACTCCTTCAACGGAATCGCGGAATTCATTTAGGGTTGCATTGATATGGTTGGCCGAACGATGACTTTCATCGGCTAGTTTACGAATCTCTTCAGCAACGACGGAAAATCCTCGCCCATATTCTCCAGCACGTGCCGCTTCAATGGCAGCATTCAGTCCTAATAAATTGCTTTGCTCAGCTACTCGCCGGATGATATCTAATATTGCTGTAGTATTCCTTACTTTTTGATGCGCAATTTTGGCAATAGCGGCTGTTTCTTGACTTGTTGCCGCGATTTCTTGGGAACTTGCCGTTAACTCTTCTATAGCTGCCACTGCTTGTTCAAGATCAATATAAATGTCACTTACATGCCGCTGAATCTGCCCCGCCCTTTTATTATCCCGCGAACGTTCTAATTCCTGAGCCCTGGCAATCCTTAATGCTTCATGTATCGCTCTTTTTACGGACGTAGGGCCTGAAGCAATTTGTTCAGCTAGTAAGCCCCTGTTTTTTCCGATCTTATATCCTGCGCCATCGCCAACAATTCCTTCCACTCCCAATTGAGTGAGATCCTGTATTGCTTGCCTTACTTCTTCATCACTCTTACATGGACGAAAGAAAATCTGTAGATTTTCATACTGGAAATCCTGCACAACATCGTCAATTATATTTTTTCTAGCGACAACCCCAATCTTTCTTTGGCCAGTATTGATCATCTGGAAAACTGCAAGCAAAAGATCCGTCACTGAGGCGGCGATCTCAATTACGGTTTTTCCAGATTGTTGTTTTATGATTTCAGCGGTCCCTCCTCGAGCTATGATTATATTAATCTCTGGATAGGCGTTAGCTAATTCTAGTGCTTGCTGATTACTGCCGATTTCAATCGGAAAACTCACACTCATTTCGACAGTAATTCTTTTCACAATTTCAGCAACAATTTGTGAAGGTGCTATGAATAGAATCGGTTCCATATCGACAAATCCTCCAGTTTTGCATAACTTATCTGCTTTACTCCGCGCCACAAATGAGAATGAGAACTCATTAATTTGGCGCAAAATACAGCAAGCAGCTATTTATAGTATCAAATCTGCCGTATATTTTGCGCCATTATGATATTGCCTTATGAAAGTTCTTTATGACTGAATTATTTATTTACCACATTGATCGGTTTGCCGTTAATAAAGTGACTTAGATTATCCATCGCAATATCCATCAGACGTTGACGAGATTCCTTAGGAGCCCATGAAATATGAGGTGTAATAATGCAGTTCTTGGCTATCAGTAAGGGATTATCTGCCTTAATCGGTTCTGAAGATACTACGTCTAAAGCCGCTCCAGCAATCTTACCGCTATTGAGGGCCTCCGCAAGATCTGCTTCCACAACAAGAGGGCCTCTTGACGTATTGATAAGCATTGCTCCTGGCTTCATCTTGGCCAAGGATTCCTTATTAATTATGCCTTTAGTGCTTTCAAATAAAGGACAATGAAGACTGATTACATCAGACTGTGCGAGGAGTTCATCGAGTTCCACATATTTTAGGGTTACACTTTCTAGTTCCTTTATCTGATAGCTATCAAAAGCTAAGACCTTCATACCAAGGGCTTGAGCAATTCTAGCTGTTGCCTGCCCAATGCGACCAAAGCCGATGATACCCATGGTTTTACCGGCAAGTTCGATGAGTGGATAGTTCCAGAAGCACCAGTCAACGTTATTTGTCCAATCCCCTTTTTTAACAGCATCGCTATGTGCACCCGCATGATGGCACATTTCCATTAAAAGAGCAATGGCCATTTGGGCTACAGCATCTGTGCCATAGGTAGGGATGTTAGTTACAACTATTCCTTGTGCTTTCGCCGCATCTACATCAACCACATTGTAACCAGTCGCAAGTACCCCAATAAATTTAAGGTTAGGCATAGCTTTCAGCGCTTCTGCAGTAAGTGGTGTTTTGTTGGTGAAGACAACTTCAGCATCCCCCACTCTTTCTATTATTAAGTCCAGCCCGGATATATCATAGGCTGTACGGTCATATGCAGTGGTTTCACACATTGCTTCTAAAGCTTTCCAGCTTAAATCTCCAGGGTTTAAAGTATAGCCGTCAAGTACGACTGCTTTCATAACTATCAACTCTCAATTCTTTTTTATTTTTAATACTTCTCTCAGTCCTATCAATGTAATTAGACTTTTTCCCACGCTAAATTCAAAACTCTCTTAGCATTGGCAACTACAAGGTCCGGATCTTCATTTCCGAAGGGTTTTACTTCAAAGCTAACAATCGGGCGTTTTTCTTTACTGATAAAACCAATCTCCATTAGCACTCGTAAATATTCTACCAATTCATCAACATCACTTTCTCCACCTGGGAAACCAAATCGAGGATGAGCGTCACCATATGCAGGCCAGGATGGATCTTTCACTACACAGTTCCCCATATGAGCATGCATAATATAATCTTTAATCGGAATCAGCGACTCTTTCGCTGTTTCATGGAGGAGTGGTAAATGGCTTAAATCTACCATCAAGCCAAAGTTATCGTATTCGGCTCTCATCTCTTGTGCAAATCGTTTGGCCAAGTCTACTGGTCCAATAAGTGATTTTTTGTCCACATCATAATCAAAAACTTCTAGGACTACTGGCATATTGCCTTTTTCTTTAGCATAGCGGCATAATTCCTTCGTAGATGTAATGAGCGCTTGGTAAGCTTCTTCTTTTTGCTCTTCTGTATAATTGCCACTCAAGAAAGCAAAACCTTTTGCTCCCATTTCATAAGCTTCATCAATACCTTCTTTCAGAGACGCTAGAGCTGTTAAGCGGCCAGCTTCATCAATATTATTGATGTTAAACCCAGTTGTTAAGAGGCGGGGTTGACCACCATAGGTCACTGTCATATGAGAGGTATCAATCATTTGTTTGACACTTTTTCTTACTTCTTTATCTTTCATCCAAGTGATTTCAGCAACTTCAAAATAGTCGTCAACGGCAACCTTTTTAAAGGTTTCTTCAATAGGGCCTTCCCCTTTTATCACAGCAGGATAAGCCATAAAGTGGATTAAGCCTACTCTCATATATTTGCGAATGGATTCATTCATGAATAATCGCCTCCAAAATGCTTATATTTTATTTCTTGGCAATAACCTTTCGTGCAGCTTTTACTATGGACAGAGTATCAAGTCCGTGCTTAGCCAGTAGCTCGTTATAATCACCAGACTCACCAAAAACATCCTTAACTCCTATAAATTCCATAGGTACAGGTTTATTCGCTATCAACACTTCAGCTACTGCTGAACCAAGGCCACCAATGACACTCGCTTCTTCCGCAGTGACTACCGCGCCAGTTTTAGTAGCCGATTTAATCACTAACTCGCTATCAATAGGCTTAACGGTATGCATATCAATGACTTCCGCTTCAATACCTTCAGCCAGCAGGATTCTTCTAGCTTCCATTGCCCGGTGAACCATATAACCGTTGGCAATAATAGTCACATTTTTACCCTCTGCCAAGACATTGCCTTTACCAATAACAAATGGACAATTTTCCTCACTATACACTGGAGGAACTTCCGCTCTGCTCAGTCTTAAATACACGGGGCCAATATATTCAGCAACAGCTGTAACTGAAGCTCTGGCTGAATACTCATCTGCTGGCACAACAACCTTAAGATTGGGAAGGGAGCGCATGATGGCTACATCTTCAATGGCTTGGTGACTGCCCCCATCATAAGAGTCGGAAAAACCGCCATACGCACCTACCACTTTAACATTCAGTTTATTATAAGCAATGAGGCTACGAATGGGGTCCGTTGCTCTCACCGCCATTAAAAAAGCAAAGGTATTAATAAAAGGAATCTTTTCTGCCAAAGCAAATCCTGCAGCCATAGCTGCCATGTTCCCTTCGGCAATCCCTACATTGAAAAACCTGTCTGGAAAGGCCTTACCAAATAATGCAGAACGGGTAGAACCAGATACATCCGCATCAAGCGCTACAACCTGGGTATTCTTTTTTCCCAATTCTACAAGTGCTTCACCGTAAGCTTCTCTCATTGCTTTCATTGTACGCAACCTCCCAGTTCTGCTATCGCTGTTTCATATTCTTGCTTGCCAATGGCTTTGCCATGCCAGGTGTTTTTGCCTTCCATGAAGGAAACGCCTTTACCTTTTACGGTTTTTGCAATGATTACTGATGGCATGCCTGTTTCTTGTTTAGCCATCTCAAAAGCTTTATCTAAAGCTACTAGGTCATGACCATCGCATTCAATAACATGCCAATCAAAGGCTTCAAATTTCTTGCGTAAATTCCCAAGAGGCATTACGTCATCTACTGTGCCGTCTAATTGAACACCGTTATAGTCAACAATGGCAATTAGGTTGTTTAATTTGTATTTAGAGCCAGCCATGAAGGCTTCCCAATTTTGTCCTTCCTGCAGCTCGCCATCTCCTAAGAGCACATAGGTGTTATAGTCTTTTTTATCCAGCTTAGCTGCTGAAGCTAAGCCAACACCAACAGACAGACCGAGGCCCAAAGAACCCGTCGACAAATCCACCCCTGGAATACGTTTCATGTCAGGATGACCTTGAAGCATACAGTCTAGCTGCCTTAAATTAGCAAGTTCTTCTGCAGGAAAGTAACCTTTACAGGCCAGTGTAGTATAGACTACTGGTGCGCAATGTCCCTTCGAAGCGATGAACCGATCTCGATCTGGACAACCCGGTGTGGTACAATCCACCCGCATATGACCAAAATAAAGTGTTGTCATAATTTCTACAGCTGATAAAGATCCCCCTGGATGACCAGTTTGCACCTTGTATAATGTCTTAATAATATCAATACGCATTTTTTTAGTAATTTCTTTTAATTGACTGACTTTTTCCTCAGATAATGCCATGCAAATAGCCTCCTTGTTTTCAATAATATTTTTCAAATTAAATGCCAACCTATAGCAATACTTTCATGCTTTGCGCCATATTTCCATCAAGGGATTGATAAATCCGTTCATACTCTTTGATGAGCATCTCTATTACTTTATAATTGAGGCACAGATTGTATCTGTGCCTTTGACACATAATGTATTCCTCTCATTTTTTAGTTAGCTTTTTACATTACAACCTTTTGTTCATTTTCAAGTTTTTCCAAATTCAATTCCTCTGCAATAGAAAGCGTTGGATCAACTTTTAACCAAAGCAGAGCGCCAATAACCAAAATTGTACTGGCAACAAGGAAGGGATATACCCATGATCCTGTAAATTGAAGGATGGCACCAAATACCAATGGAGATAATGCAGAACCGATATTGCCAATGGTATTCATCATTCCAGATACTGTCCCAGCATACTCATGCCCTACATCCAGGCACACAGCCCAGTAAACACCGACCGCCATTTCTAGGCCAAATAGTGAACAAGCCAGATAAAACACTGCCATGTATGCATTATCAGTCAATGCACCAGGAATCAAAAAAGCCGCTGCTACTAACATGCCTGCCATCGGCACCACCCGACGAGCAAACTTACCATTCCCAGTCTTTTTCCAGATTCTATCAGATAACCAACCTCCTAGGGTGTCACCAACTACTCCGGCAAACAAGGGTATGCTAGCGAAAATACCCATCTTAATGACACTGAAGCCTTTCGCTTCAACAAGAAAAGCAGGCAACCAAGTCATAAATATCCAGACAGTATAGCAATACGTTGGAAAACTCAAGCTGAGAAACCACATGTTCTTACTTTTTAAGAGAGCCTTAAACGGCAGTTTTGGGGCAGCCTTTTTACTTGATTTCCCGCCATCAATAAGATCCATTTCAGCTTGGTTAATACCGCCCCATCTTTCCTTATACTCACTCGGTTTATCACGATACCAAAAATACCAAAACCCAGCCCACGCTAAACCAATAGCCGCAAAAATATAAAATACTGAATGCCAACCCCACGCATTCATAATAACCGCGACTATCAAAGGTGTAATCGCCCCACCAAATCTTGCTGCTCCGTGAGTAAAACCCTGAGCAAAACCACGTTCTGTGGAAGGCATCCAATGGGCAAATGCCCTAGTTGCGGTAGGAAACGCCCCTGCTTCACCAATACCAAACAAAAGTCTTATTACCACCAGGGACATGAAATTCCATGCCATAGCTGTAGCAACTGTCATTAGCGACCAAAGACAGACGATACCGGCAAGAACCTTACGAGCACCTAATTTATCACCTAGCAATCCGACTGGAATTTGAAACGAAGCATAAGTCCAGGAAAACACCGATAATACGAGGCCCCACTCCAGTTTGTTGATTCCGAAGTCTTTCATCATTAATGGGGCAGCGACTGAGATGGCCACGCGGTCAAGATATGTAATTAAGTAAACTAAGCACACCACAAAAAGAACAAGATACCTTACTTTCGTTGGCTTTTCTGACATTTTGTAATCCCCTCTCCTCTATTCACTTAAATGAAATGCCTGATTAATTGGGATTTAGTTGCCCTTATGATGCGTTACTTTTTTAAGGTTTCTTTTAACTGCTTGATACACATACTAGGACTAGAAAGTACCGTGCATCCGCAGATCGTTTGTATATCTTCCTCTAAATGGGCCATAGATGCCTGGGCTAATATCACCACGTCCTGCTGTTTTATTTCAAGTGCGCTTCCTTTTACTATCTCATCATGATACTGCTGATCTCCTGCTTTCATCGCCACATATGCTTTAGGGCAGACTATCACGGATATATCGATATCCTTACTAATTTTTTGAGCTTCACTAATGAGCTTATTTTTTGTCGGCTCAACTGTACTGTCTGCAGTTGCCAGGATAGTAATTTTCAACCCAATTTCGACTGCTTTGCGTATCATCCCTTCATCGATTGTAATGATTGGTACTTTAATAAAAGGAGAGATTTTTTCTATTGTTGGAGATAGTGTAGAACAGGTTACAATAATTGCATCCGGTTTAGTCATTTCCGCACATTTTACAATCGAGAATAACCTCTGCATATTATTAACGGTAAACTCTCCCTTTTCAGCCGGATCACTTGCCAAGAATTCGTCAAGGGTGTTAACCACTTTCACATTAGGGATAGCGTCTTTTATTCTGTTACCAAAAGTAGCTAAAACACTTTGAACTGTGTGAATTAAGGCAATTTTCACTACCACGATAGACCTCCTTTTTTATACAGATCATCTGATCCAAGGTTATTTATAGACCCTATCTAAGATGGGTCGAAGATGTGCGATGGCCCCCGCTGCCGCTACATCTTGATCTGGCAGTTGGAATATTTCGGTACAAAAAGCGCCATCAAAACCTGTATTCTTAAAAGCTGTGATAATCTTTTCAAAGTCAAGACCACAATGACCAGGATATCTTCGATTATTATCCGCTAAATGGACGTGAATGTTATAATCTGCATACTTTTCTATCACTTCAAACATATCTTTTTCTTCTATATTAAGATGAAAGACATCCATCATCATCTTAAAATACTCATTGTCGACATCCTTAACTACATTTACAGCCTCTTGCACAGTATTAATAAAATTTGTTTGCATCAACGTTACCGATTCCAATGCGATTTTAACATCTTTCTTACCTGCGTACTCACTGATTTCTTTAAAAGAGTCAATAGCGTATCCATAGGATACTTCTTTAGGTAGTTCAGCACAATATTGGCCTCTTACTCTTCCGATATTTACATTTGAACCAAAATAAGCTGCAAAATCAATAATTCCCTTAACCTGCTTCTTGGCTTTGTTTCTTACATCCAAATTCCGATCCATGAAAGAAAGCTTTAACTGTCCAAAGATTTCACCTGTACAAATAAGAACAATATCCAGCTTGTTTTTGTCCGCTTCACCTTTCACCTGATCCCAGTTAAGCTCCAATGGATTGAGTGTCATAAGCTCAACCCCGTCATAACCAAGTTCAGCAAGTTTTCTAAAACTATCATCTAGTTTACCTTGAAAAGCTGTAACTGCAGGTGAAATAGCCACATCTGGTGTCGCCACTTGATAACATAGTTTCATCTTCAACCTCCTTCATTAGACTTTTGTCCACGCCTCTTTTAGTACACGTTTAGCACCGGCAATGACCAACTCGGGATCCTCATAGGGCCTTGGTTTTACTTCGAAACTCACTATAGGTGGATTCAACCTATTTAGATAACCTATTTCAAGCAACACTTCTAAAAAATCAGTTACCTCCGCGACATCGTTTTCACTATTAGGAAATCCAAATCTTGGATGTTCGTCGCCGTATGCTTCTAATTTACTTTGCCGCATTACCGCATTTCCAATATGGACATGTTTGATATATTGCTTTATGGGGAGCAAAGCTTGCCTAGAATTTTCACCTAGCAAGGGAAGATGACTTAGGTCCACCATGATGCCGAAGTTAGTGCATTCCTTTGCTACTTCCCTTGCAAATCTTTCAACAAGTCCAACCGGACCTATCAAACTTTTTTTGTCAATATTATAATCAAAGACCTCTAACAGGATTGGCATATTCCCCTTACGGGATGCATAAGCACAGAGTTCTTTAGTGGATTGGATAAGGGCCTGTAGGGCATCCTCCTTCTTGTCTTCCTCATATCTGCCACTGAGGAAGGCAAAACTCTCTGCATTCATGTAGTAGGCTTCATCAATGCCCTCTTTCAAAGCTACAACTGCATTTTTTCTGCCTTCTTCATGTAAATCATTGATATTAAGTCTATTAGACAGCAGTCTAGAGTGTCCGGCATAAGATACTATCATCTTACTTACTTCAATGATCCCTTTTATGTCTTCCCTTGCTTCAATGTCTTTTATTTGCCCTATCTCTATGACCTCAAAAAATTCATCCTTAGCAATGGTTTTAAATGATTCTATCAGGTTTTGCGGATCTTTTGCCGAAAGTGGAAATGCCACACCTTGCACTATACCTATTTTCATATAGCTTCGTAAACTATCCAAGCTCTCTCCATCCTTTCAATATTTCCTTGGTGGGAGACCATGTCTTTGCCCTTTATTGGGATACCAGGACTTTCTTATCACAAAGAGCGATTCTGGCTGCCATCTTTACAGCGTTCTCAAATGCTCCCGTATTTGCAATCCCCTTACCGGCAATATCATAAGCGGTACCGTGAGCTGGTGTTACAATTGGCGCTGGGAATCCTGCGGCGATAGTGATGCCAAATTCGAAACCTCTTAACTTTAATGCAATCTGCCCCTGATCATGGTACATGGTAACGGCTGCATCAAATTGATCATCGAAAGCTTTAATAAATAAAATATCTGCAGGAAATGGACCTAAAACATTGATTTTTTCCTGGCGAGCCTGTTCCATAGCGGGAATTATTACATCAATCTCCTCTGTGCCACATAGTCCATTTTCGCCGCCATGGGGATTAAGAGCCGCTATACCCAGCCTTGGATTCTGGATTCCTGCACGAGTTAGCGTTTTAGTCGCCAACTTGATTGCCCGCATGACATTCTCTATCGTCAAACTATTACTAATTTCTTTTACAGGAATATGGCTTGTCACCCGTGTCGTCCATACATTATCTAGTACATTGACTTCACCAAAGGGTTCAGTCCAATTAAAGTGTTGGGCAAAAAGCATTTGCTCACTTTCAAACATATGACCTCCCGACTTTAGTGCCGCTTTGTTTAACGATGCAAAACAGAAACCGTCGATTTTTCCTTCTTTATAAAGATTAACTGCCATAATGAGAGCATCCCCCGCTGCTTTCCCGCAGATAGGGTTTACTTCGCCTATCCTTATTTCTTCAGGATTTACATCCTTCTGATCAAGAATCCAAATACCTTCTCCAGTTGTTTCCTCAATGTTTTCGATTATGGTATACGGGAAATCAACTTTTGCAACTTTCATTCCCATTTTTAGTACCCGCTCATCACCGATGATTACTGGACGGCAGCATGTTTCTAATACTCCTTTGGCTATAACCTTGGCTACAATCTCTGGTCCAACTCCGGCAGCATCACCGAGGGTGATACCTAGTACCGGCTTTTCGTTATAAGTTCTAGTCATCAACTTTTCCTTCCCCTCTCTACAATAAAGAATTTAGATAATCCTAATCACTTTTATAATATTTGCAATATTCGTGCCATTCGTTTTTCTTTCAGTGACTTTTATTCTAAATTCAATTCTTGCTTATACTGAGTTAGGCTATTTTTATGACTTTATTCGTGTACTTAAATAATTCGTTCTTTAATGCGATACCCTTTTATCTGTATCTAGTAGTTCCGAAAACAGCAAAAAGACAAAAAAATAACGCAATGCAAAGAGCTATGAAACATTTTTGTTTCAAAAATGTTTCATAGCTCTTTGCATCATCGTCAAGGCCATTCTCTATAACGCTTAGGACTTCTCTTTTAATTTTCTCCATAAAGTAGTTCGACTAACCCCTAGAAGATTTGCGATATCTGCTTTATTGACTTTTGCAACACTCAGCAAATTCATCAATGCTTCTAAATTCTCTTCTCCAGGGTGTTTCATCACTTTGGCCACAATTTCATCTTGAACTACTTTTTCTTCCAGAGGCTGTTCAGAGCAATACAATATTTCCATTGTCTCTTCCCGTGTAATAAATTTATTATCAGTTAACACGACCAGTCTCTCACAGATGTTCCTCATCTCTCTAATATTCCCTGGCCAGTTATAGCTACTCAGTACCTCCACAACGTCTGACGTAAGCGCCGATATCACTTTATTATACTGTTTACAGTATTCCTTGATATAGTATTGGGCGATACTTTCAATGTCTTCTCTTCTTTCACGCAAAGAAGGTATTCTTAAGTTCAATATATCAAGTCGATAAAGCAGGTCTTGCCTAAAATGACCACTCTTAACTTTTTTCTTTAAATCAATATTTGTAGCTGCAATAATCCGAACATCAATAGGCACGATATTATTGTCGCCAATTTTTCGAATCTCCCTCTCTTGAAGAACCCTAAGCAATTTTGCCTGCAAGTTCAGAGGGATTTCACCGATTTCATCTAAAAAAAGAGTTCCTTTATGAGCAATTTCAAATAATCCAATTTTCCCACCTTTTCCTGCACCAGAAAAGGCTCCTTCCACGTAACCAAATAGCTCACTTTCTAAAAGATTCTCTGGAATAGCGGCACAATTTACTGCCACAAAGGCCTGGGTTTTTCTGTTACTGGCATTATGAATACTTTGCGCAAATAACTCTTTCCCTGTACCTGTTTCTCCAATAATTAATATATTTGAATTTATCTGACTGTATTTATAGGACGTTTGTATGGTTTTCTTTAAAACACTACTGGTACCTATAATATTACCGAAACTATATTTTGCCACTAACCCCTTCCGACTCAATTCCTTTCTGATCTTACTTTCTGTCTCTTGTATTTTGTCAACATTTTGAAATGTATACACTACGCCAACCATCCTGGTCTCTACTCGGATAGGAACCCACTTAGTAAGAACCATCCCTCCGTTAATATTTCTAAGAACTCCCGATTCTTCCTCATATGTTTCTGTTACCTTGAATAAATCTCCATCAGGCAGTATCTCGTTAATTGAATTCCCTATCACCGACCGATTCTGAGGAATATTAAGTGTTTTATAAGCAGTTTTGTTAAACGCCGTAATAATACCCTCTTGATCAACTGCAACAATGGCCTCTTGCGTATTTTCCAAGATAACTTTAAGAAGTTCCGCTTTTGATCTTTCCAACCGCGCAGCATGGGCTGCATTCAGTGCTTCTTTAATTGCCCTTCTAATTGCCTCTTCTCCCGTCTTGATCTTCACGCATTGCCAACCCATATTTTTAGCAAGACTACACCCTGTCAATCCTCCAACTACTGTATCTGCACCATGAGATCTTGCAGTATTCAAAGCGCATCGAATATCTTCTTCATTTTTTATTTTAAAAACTTCAAAATCAATATTGACAATTTCCTTTAAACTTCCGACATCATAGATAATTGATTCAGAAGCGATAATTGCAATTTTTTTAGAGTTATATTTCTTCTTACACACATTTATTGCCTGAATGATATCATAACCTGTTACCGCTATTTCGATGACGGAAACATTCTTTAAATTATTTTTTAGAGCAAGATAGGTTATACCTCGGGCAACAATAATATCTGAATCCCACTCTTTAAGAAGGGTTTCTTGCGTACCAACAATATGAGTAGTATTAAAAACCACTCCCTCTCCCTTCGCTTCTGCTAAAAAACCTTCAATCTGTTCTTCAATTTCTTTATAAGGAATTATAAACGTAATTTTCATCAAATTTTTTCACTCTTTCCTATAAAAAATTGGATCTATGTATATCAGTATAACATTATTTATTCCTTGTTGCGGTCGCAAATCCTCAATCTTTTTTATCATCTTCCAAATTCGGGGTTCACTTCAATAAGGAAAGGGGTGCTAAGAGACATATCGCTCGTATTCCATCTTGAACGACTTCACCATTCAATGTTGTAACAATTCTGCAATACCTTGCTCTTTCTTGGTGGAACAAAGTACCTGTTAACAATTTATGTATCATATAAGGACAAACTCCTGCAAGGTTGATTACTTTGCAGGAGTTTGTCCTTATATTTACTTTACATCTCCGAATGCGACAGATTAGCTAACCAATCAATTAGAAATAGAGTCTGTTTTAGTAACCATTTCTTTATAAACAAGCGGCCATTTATCAAAGAAGGTATTGAAATAGAGGAATACCATCAACAAGGCAAACTGACCTGCCAAAATACCCATTACTGGAAAACCCATCCCAAGATCATTTCCAGCAAAAGGAAGAATCCTATAGACTTGTAGCCATGCAAAACCGAAACCAGTTCCAAGCACAAGCCAGATGATAGCGCGGATACTCACGCGTCTTGCAACGCTCGGTTCCTTCTCGGCATTGGGATAGTCATCAAACAAATGATGCCAGCACAGCATGGTTACAATAAGCGATAGTTCAAGGGAGGCAGTTGTAATATACGGATTCACACCAGGATTGATGTTAAAAGTGTTAATTAAGCTGACATACAAGGCAGGGGTTAAATAACCGCCACATAGTAAGGCCCCCACTAACCCGATAATCCCCATCCAAGGCTGTTTGTCAGTGAAAATCTTATACGGATAACCTTCCCCACCTTCCGCTGGGATAAGGAACCAAAAAATAAATCCTTGGCAGAAAGCAAGTACAGCTGGCCAGGAACCCATTGGTTGAGAGGTAACTTCATATCCACCTACTTGAACATGCATAAAACTGGGAACAAACAAAGCAACCCAAACAAGCAAAGCAAATAGTGAGCTAGTCATCATCACTGCCAGTCCGTCGAGGGGAGGTTTAAGGTTACCAGTCCAAGGCTTCTTTTGAAAAAGGGAAACAAAAGGAATCTGTGCTATAATCACAGGCAATACATAGAAATTGGAAGCCTCCCATCCTTCAAGTGCCAAATGAAGCTCTTGCGCTGTCTTGGGAGCAAACATTATGGCTAAATTAAAAGGCTTCCACCAGATGCCAATGAAGGATATTAAAACAAGATAAGCACCAATACCGCAGACGAAACTGAGAAAAGTATACCAAATTCCGGCACCGGGTTGTTCTTTAGTCAAGGTGTATTTGCCATAATTACCGAATATTAAAGTCTGCCAGATCCAGGCGCAGATGCTGCACCAAAAAAAGGTTCCCTCTGCAAATGTGGCTATAAATTTTTTCGCCAGTGCAGGTTCTACTGCTTGCAATCCCGCCGCAGCTGTAAAACTAATAATAATCTTTGCCACCGTCGCCCAAACCGGCCAGTAAATCATAGCGTAAACAAAACATAGAATTACACCCACAATCCCGGTAGTCAGCTTGCTATCAAATCGTCTTTTTACGATATAATTCATACACTATCCTCCCTCATGTCCAATAGTTAACTTCCCTTGAGTTTCGCCACAGCCGTCCCCACAACCATCTTCAATACTTCGGATGCCCCAACCCCAATATCAAGTAATCTCGCATCCCGAGCATAGCGCTCCACGTCGTTATATTTCATATAACCGTGACCGCCAAATATTTGGAGAGCCTTGTGGCAAACCTCGTTAACCACTTCTGTGACAAACAGCTTTGCAACAGAAGTTTCCAGAGCGTAGTCCTTTCCGCTATCCCTTTTCTTAGCCGTTTCCCAAACTAACAAATTAGCTGCTTCTAATTTTACATACATGTCGGCCAGCATCTCTTGCACCGCAAAAAGTGCGTTTAGCGGCTTACCGAAAGCGACTCGCCTATTTGCATATTTTGCAGCGCTCTCCAGAGCAGCTTCGGCAATGCCGAGTCCCATGGAGGCCATCCCCAGACGCCCCCCCACTAAGCCATACATGGCAATTTTAAAACCGGCATTTATATCACCGATTATATTGTCCTGCGGCACTACGCAATTGTTGAAGGTTAAGGCAGTAGTATAAGAACTTCTGCATCCCATTTTTTCTACAGGAGCACCAATTTCAAATCCCGTTGTACCTTTTTCAACAATAAACATACTAATGCCTTTTGCCCCAGCCTCCACATCAGTTTTCAATGCAACGAAATAGATATCAGCTAAGCCACCATTCGTGCAAAAAAATTTAGCCCCATTGAGTAGCCAGCCTGCCTCGGTATTTGCAGCCGTTGCCTTGATCCCGGCAGCATCAGAGCCTGCTTGCACTTCGCTGACGGTATAGGCCGCCACTTTTTCACCCCGCAATAGGGCAGGCAAATATTTCTGTTTTTGCGCCTCATTACCAAATTTCAGCAACACATCAACAGCCATCCAATGCACGTGGAAGGTGAGCGCTACCCCGGCGCTCACTTTAGCAATTTCTTTGGCTACCAAGTGATTGGTAATAGAATCATAACCACTTCCACCGTATTCAACATCATAATTTATGCCAAAAAAACCGGCTTCGACCATTATTGGTAAGAGTTCAGTAGGAAACCTGCTGTTTATATCCAGCTCTCTTGCAATAGGCTGGAGGTTATTTTGGCAAAATAGTCTAGCCTGATCTACAACATCACTAACTATATGTTTTTCCGAAATGCTCACAAACATCACCTCCTGAAGATTTAACCAGAAACATAAACGGATAGGCCGCCTTGTATAATCTACTTAGAGTCTCATTTCGCAGAAAGTATCGGCAACAATAAAGTCAGCCTCAGTGCAAGCTTTAATTTCTTCTAGGGTTACACCAGGTGCATGCTCTTTTAAAATAAGAATATCATTGCCTACTTCGAAAACGGCCTTATCGGTAATAATTGACTTTACACAGCCTTTTCCTGTGAGCGGGAGAGTGCAATTTTTAAGAATTTTAGATGCACCCGCTTTGTCAGTATGCATAAGGCAGGCAACAACTTGTTCCGTACCATAGCACAAATCCATAGCGCCACCAATACCAGGCCACCATTTGCCATTACGTTCTACAGCCCAATTGGCTATGTTACCCAATTGATCCACTTCTAAAGCACCTAGGACAGTAATATCCAAGATCCCACTGCGCATAGCTCCCAGCGAAGTAGCTAAATCCATAATAGCAGCCCCTGGCATAAGTGTGATAGGCTCAGAGCCAGCGTTAGTCATATCCGCCATTGCTTTTGCCGCTGTAGGCCTAGGTCCAACACCGAAAACACCATTTTCAGCATGAAACATTACCTTAACATCCTCAGGCAAATAGTTTGAAGCCTGGGTTGGCATTCCAAATCCCAAATTGACAAGCTGTCCGTCTTTAAATTCCTGGGCAACTCGTTTAGCAATTAATACTCTCGAATCCATGTCATTCCCTCCTAAAATTCTTATTTTTCGGGAGCCAATTTACCAATCTTCAGCCAATGCTGACGATAAATATCATCATGCTGTTCTAAGCTTAAGCCCTTGACAACTGCTTGCACAAACGGCGCTGGTGTCCCCACTCGCTCAGGCGAAATAGTGCCGACAGGAACGATTTCTTCCACTTCCGCCACGGTATAATCACAGGCCATAGCCACCATGGGGTTACAGTTCATACTGGTATGCCGATATTCCAAATTACCCATTTCATCAGCCCGCCATGCTTTAACAAGACCAATCGGTGCTCGCAAGGCAGGCTCAACAAAGCATTTTATTCCATTTACTTCAATAATTTGTTTGGGTTCTTTCATCTCTGGGAACAGGGTCGGATCGTCCAATATGCCTACACCAACTGGAACAAGCACACCACCTAGACCCATTGCACCAGCCCGAACCTTTTCAATCCAGGTACCCATCGGGTAAAATTGTTCAACTTTAAGATTTCCCTTCAGGTATTCATCGGTTGACTCTTGGGTAGTACCGACATGACTGGAAATAATCTCTCGTACTAAGCCGTTTTTATATAGCATCGCTCTGCCAAAACCGCTCAAACCCGGTTCATTGGTAATCAAGGTTATTTCGCGAATTTGGTTCTTGATTAACCACTCGATACAGCAAGTCGGCTCCGCTGCCCCAACAAACCCTCCCATCATAATTGTCGCGCCGCTTGTTGGAATGCCACTTAGTGCTTCCTCAATGGACTTAACTTTGTTAGAAAATTTAGACACGCGCTTTTCCTCCTCCAGATAGTAATCTTTCGTTGGTTAAAACCGATGGCCATCAGCATTACTTAAATATTGCAATAACCGTGCCAATGGATACTAGTTTCAATAAATGCGCGAATTTTCAATCAAAAAGACTCCTAGGCTTCCACCCAGGAGTCTTTTTGCCGTCTCTTTAGAAGACAGAGTTGCACCCAAAAGCTACACTCATATGTTTAGTTTATTCATTTTTTTGTATAGTACTGAGCGCTGCATATTCAACATTCGCGCTGCTTGGGTTTTATTTCCCTTCATTTTTTCTAAAGCGTTTAAAATAAGGTCTCGCTCTGTTTCTTGCATACAACCACGAAAGCCTGCATCCACATTCACCGTTACATTGTTAAGCTCTCTTTCCCAAGGCCTAACAGGAATGTTGCGAATATTAATAATGTGATCATCACTCCAATTGATCGCCTGCTCAAGCCGATTTTCCAATTCGCGCACATTTCCAGGCCAACTATACGTTTTCATAATTTCAATGGATTCCTGGGAAACTCCCGTTGCATCCGCACCTATTTTCCGATTTATGCGCTGAATTAAAGCATCAATTAGCATTGGTAAATCTTCAATTCGCTCTCGTAAGGCAGGCATATTGATTTCCAACACGTTGAGGCGATAATAAAGGTCTTCGCGAAATTTCTTTTCTTTCACCAGTTGTACAAGGTCAGTGTGAGTGGAGGCCATAACCCGCACGTCTAATTTGGTAGGAACCGTAGATCCAATGCGCCAAACTTCCCTGTCTTGCAATACCCGAAGCAGCTTGACCTGCATATATAGAGGCATATCGCCTATTTCGTCCAGCAATATAGTTCCACCATCAGCCAGTTCAAACTTTCCGAGTTTTCCTCCCTTTTTTGCTCCAGTGAAGGCGCCATCGACATAACCAAACAATTCTGATTCGAGAAGATTTTCCGGAATAGCACCGCAGTTCACACTGATAAACGGTCCCTCCCGCCGGACAGAACGAGTGTGAACCGCCTGAGCAATAACTTCTTTGCCGGTACCGCTTTCTCCCGTAATCAACAAAGTGGAACTAGTCCGCGAAGCTCTCCTCGCCAGTTTCTTCACATATAACATCGGCGGTGTTTCCCCAATAATATCGCGGCATGTACAAAGCGTACTCTTCATGCAGTTCTCCGTCTTTACCGGTCGCGACAGCTTATCCACAATTTCCTTGGCAATGGTTTGGTCAGGAAACAAAGTCTTAACCATTGCTCCTACAGTCTGCCCGCCACTTTTCAGAGGAAATCGGGCCACCAAAAATTCCCTGGCGTTAATTTTTAATGTCTCACCCCAAATAGAATAGCCCTGCCCAACTGTTTCGAACAACCGGCAAGAAGGAATCACATCCCAGATTTTCTTACCGACTACATCCTCTTCTACGCAATTTAGAATTTCTAAAAAAAATGAGTTTACAAAAAAGACATTTCCGTTTTCGTCAATTGCCATACTTCCCTCAAAGGGATTATCCAGGATCATCTTTAATCTGACATCAAACTGCTCATTACAGTATTTAGAATCTGCAACGTTCATAATCAAACCGCTCCTCTTCGTATTACTATTTTTAAGCCATACACCATAAATGTCTCTTTTAGAGACGGTTATGGTGTTTTTCCGAACACTATCCTTGAAAAATGACTTTAATTGCTACACTTATAATATTATTGATTGAAAAGCTTGTCTATATCATATTTTGCGCCAGACAATAAAAAGCATCATTTATCTAACTGATAAATGATGCTTGATCAGTAACTACTTATGACACAGCCGCCTTTAAAGATTATAAATCCTTATAGCATTTTCACGAAGAATTTTTCGTGCAATAACTATAGCTGTATCTTCATCAATAATATCTTCATCAATCATACCACTCAGTGCAAAATAAACTGCAGCCCTGCCAGTTTTTGCACAGGTATAAATATACCGTTCTCCCCAAAGTACATCTGACCCATAAATTATTTTATCCCATAATATTGGTTTTTCCAGCCATCCCCGCAGCATTTTCGCGATAACTTTCGGATGATTAGCAAACATAATCCTACCTGAGATATCAATGCAAACGTTATTGGGAGTTAATCCACCTAAAGCAAGTATCTCTGCACTTCCATAACGAGGGTATCCGCCATGTAAAATAATGATTTTTGCATTTTTTAGTTCTTCATCTTCAAGCATATTGGAAAGATTGAGCGGATCAAAATAATTCACATAGTTATCCGTAATAGCAAAGTGAAACTGCACAGCCATATCGTATTTCACAATTTTACGCATGATATACCAGACGAATAAATCCTGCAACTTAGTATAGGCCTGCTGGTCACCGCCCTTAGCGGCTTCATATAACGCCGGTCCTTCTTCCATATTAATTCTTTCAAAAGAAGTATCTCGTGCGTAAGCCATGGCAAATTTAAAAGCAGCTGAGTTCTCCTGCAAATAACTTTCTAAGACATGGTCAATAAAGACTAGGTAGCTTTTAAATCCATCATCCTTATATTGGAATTTCATCTTTAATTCAGCTAAGGAATATTCAAAATAACCGAGGAAATACTTACTTAATGGACGTTTTTTTAAGTATGAGTTGTCAAAGGGAAACACTAATGGGTCAACAGAGGGAACAAAGCGAATATTCGCTTTGTTTTTCAATCCCTCTGGCAATGCTATATTTGCCATAAGCACTTCAACCCCAGCCTGGTCCATAATATCGTCAATCCAGTCAGCAATGGCAAGTCTCTTTTGGTTATATATTGCGGCTAATTCGTTTCTTTTAGCCAGATCCTGAATATCGCTGCGCTCAAAACCATAAAGACTGGCATAGCTCTCGTAATGTAATTCCCGTAGAAAGGGAAATCCACCACAGCTTTCCTCTGGAGTTTTATATTCATCCGTCGCAAACGGTATTCTCCGGTCTTCCGGCAGTTCTGAAAAGTACATTGCAAAACCTGGGTGACCATGATCGTCAATAATTTTCATTGTTTCAATTATGTTCCTCAAACGGTCATACGTAATGAACGACCTCCTCTTAATTTGCGGATTTCTGTCTGTGATTGAGCGTGTCTTTATATTACTTTATTTACCAAACACACGAAAACTCCTGCCAAATTCTACAAAATATGGCAGGAGTTCTTTAGCCTTTTCACTTCGTATCTGTGTCTATCAACTTAAATGTCTCTACTATATTATATATACGCTTTCCCTGCTCTACATTGCTCGATAGTAAACAAAAATGATCTATATTGAAACAGGAAAGTTGCCCAATATCAAACTCTCCTTCCTCTTGATCCAACAAGAAGTCCTTGTCGATAAAGTCAACATCACGGGCTAAGGTAACATGTGGATGATAGCCACGAGTCTCAGCTGGAAACCCTAACTCTTGCATACGTCCTACAATACTGGTTTGAAGCTGTAACAGTACTTCCATCTCTCCCTTTACTCCTACCCAAACTACACGTACTGGATTCTTATGTCCAAAAGAACCTAGGTGTGCATTGAATGATAACTTAAATGGGGAATTCACTTTCGCTACTGTCTGTAACAAACGTATAATGTCTTCGATTCTGTTTTCAGATGTTTCCCCTAAAAACTGTAATGTAAGATGTAAGTTATGTTTCGATGGAAAGCGCCCTCTTCGCACCTTTTTCCTTAGTAGATTTTGTAGGGAGTGAAGTTCGGCAATAATCTGTTCTGGGAGCTCTATTCCTATGAACAATCTCATTTTAAAAACCTCCAAAACTTTTTGATAACTTTACATTGCTATATATTGCCCCCTTTTTTATCCAACGACTCGCCATTGATCTAGGATTTTTTTATTCCATTCTCCCAATAGCCATACCCAATAGTGGTACTATATTTTTTTAATCCGTCTATAGTACCATCCTCCTTTGTCCGTGTCCTATATAATACGAAACTCCTGCTAAATTCTAGGAGTTTTAGCAGGAGCTCTGTCGTTATTGTAAATGATGCGCACTAACCATCCCTTATCTTACCTTTTTAAAGTCAATATAACCCCGTTCTACATCAACGCGAATTAGCTGTACGCGAAGCCTAAGACCAATATCCTCACCTTCAAAGTTACCCTGTAATCGCCCTTCAATAGGAGGGTGCAGCAGACGAACCCACGTCCCCTTATCAGATGCTCCAGTGATAATCGCATCAAAGGTTTCTCCAATCCTGGATTCCAGAAGAATGGCAGCGGCGGATTTTTCAACCTGCCGTTCCACTTTCTGCGCTGCATTCTCAGCTTCCGTGCAGTGCTTTGCCAGCGTTACAAGTTCATCATTTTCATAAGGAATAGAATTTCCTGCTATCGCTGCCTTCAGTAATCGTTGGGTAATTAAATCTGGATACCGGCGGTTCGGTGCTGTGGAATGAGCATAATCTTTAACCGCGAGACCAAAGTGTCCAATAGAATCTTCGCCTGGAAGCTCTACGACATATTCACCAGGTCCTAATAACTTGATAATGCTAAGAGAAAGATCGGGAAAATGAAGCGGATCGGCGGCTTTTGATAACACCAGAAATTGATCTAATGCCTTTGAGTCGGGCTCCTTAGGTAGTATGAAGTTTAACTCCCCGGCAAGCTCAACGATCCGTTCCCATCGTTTGGGCTTGCGAACAACGCGTCGTATTGACGGAAAATTTTTAGCTGTGAGGTATTGCGCGGTTACGCTGTTAGCCGCAATCATGAAATCCTCAATTATATCTTTGGCACTGTTCCGTTTTTCTACTTCTAAGTCTTTGATCTTATCTTCGTGAAAAACAGGGCGAGCTTTTATCGTTTCAAAATCAAGCGCCCCATGCATGTGCCTGAGGGCCTTTAGCTTTTTTGCCACTTGATTTTGCAGTAAAATGTTTTCTGCAAGGCCATTAACTGCACTAATTGCCTCAGGCATAGGTCCACTACCTTCGAGCCAAGCCGCAACACTATTATATGCAAGCTTTGCGTGATTACGGACTATGGCTTTATAAATCTGCGAACTTTGCATCGATCCATCCTCGGCAATGATTATCTCAACAACGAGGGCAAAGCGATCTTCTTCATAATTAAGAGAGGTAATATCTGTCGAGATTTTCTCAGGTAACATGGGGAATATCTGCGCAGCGGTATAGACCGAAGTAGCATTATGCTTTGCATGATCATCAATTGCAGAGGACTTCTTGACGAAGGCATCAACATCCGCAATCGCAATATAAATCTTTGTAGCTCCCTCTGACATCTCTATCGCAGTGGTAAGCTGATCCAAATCGTTTGAATCATCATTGTCGATGGAACACCACAAAAGATTTCTAAGATCTTGTGTCGACTCTTCAAATTTAGAAATATTACTATCCATTCCGTTAAGCTGGTCAATTGCCTGAACAGAAAAATCCGGAAGGAGTCTCCGGTCTATCATAGCCTGTCGTGCAATTTGCTGCAACCTAGAACGGTCTTGTACTTCTTTTGTATTACTCATATTACACCTTCCTATAAAAGAATCAGAATTTATCGTATGTAATCTTTTTACGCTGCACTGTTTTAAATACCTGTAGTTCGGCGATACCAGATGCCGCCCTTAAAATATAATAAATTTATAATTATTTTAATGTATGAAATTCGCCAAATTTTTGAGGAAACCTCTATAATTCACATGAGTAGAAAAAGGCATTAGCTGCGATAAATCCTAAAGAGGCTTAAATAAATTAAATTAGAGTGATATTCGCTGTACGGCATTGCATATCTATTATATAAATTCCCCATGAAGCCTCTGGATTTATTCATAGTATATAATCGCATAAAAGATATTACATGGCATGATGTTATGATCAGCATGATAAAAAGGCAATTTTCATTTGGGAATTAAAATCTTAATTGCATCTTAGCTTTTACAATTGAAAGTTAAGGAGAGGGGCGGCAATGAGTAATTTTGATGACTTGATAAAAAAGGATCGGGAGGCAAAAAAGCATCAGCAGTTTAGTGGTTCGCTTCTTGATTATCTAGATGTCGTTAAGGAAAATCCCAAGGTATCTATATTAGCACATCAACGAATGTATGAACTATTGATTGCGAATGGTGTGAAAACAATCAAGACTGAGGAATACCCCCGGTTGAAACGAATTTACGGTAATGATGTATTGAAGCGTTATATATATTTTGAAAACGATTTTTTTGGTATCGACAAAACAATTATGAAAATTATGCGTTATTTCCATTCGGCTGGCATGAAGGGGGAAGAATCTCGCCAAGTGCTATATTTTGTTGGGCCAGTTGGAGCGGGTAAATCTTCTATCTTGGAAGCGTTAAAGCGGGCTCTGGAAATGAGTCCTCCTATTTATGTAATTAAAGATTGTCCAATGCGTGAAGAGCCATTACATCTAATTCCTAAACATCTCAGACCTAAATTTGAGCAATTATTAGGAGTAAAAATTGAGGGTGATCTTTGTCCGATTTGTCGATATCGTTTAAAAAATGAATATCATGGTGAGTTTGAACGTTTTCCCATAACAACCTCTGAATTCTCCACTCGAGCCCGTAAAGGAATTGGCATGGTGCCGCCAGTTGACCCGAATAACCAAGATACATCGGTGCTCATTGGGTCTGTTGATATTTCTAAAATGGATCTTTATGCTGAAGATGATCCTAGGGTATTATCGCTAAACGGGGCGTTTAATGTAGGCAATCGAGGTTTGGTTGAATTTATTGAGGTTTTTAAAAATGATGTTGAGTATTTGCATAATATGATTACTGCTACACAAGAAAAGTCGATAACCTCCCCGGGCAAAGGATCAATGATTTACTTTGATGGCATTATTTTAGCCCACTCGAATGAAGCGGAATGGAATAAATTTAAATCAGATCATACAAATGAAGCTATTTTAGATCGGATTGTTAAAATTGAGGTTCCTTATTGTCTAGAGTTGGATGAAGAAGTTAAGATTTACCAAAAGATTTTAAAAAATAGTAATTTTGATGCTCATATTGCCCCACACACCATTGAAATGGCATCCATGTTTGCAATATTAACTCGGTTAACACCATCAACTAAGGCTGATCCATTAACAAAGTTGAAAATATATAATGGCGAGGAAATCGTCGAAAACGGCTCAACTAAAAAATTAGATATTTTCGAGCTGCGGGATGAAGCAAATCGAGAGGGTATGACTGGTATCTCTACTCGTTTTATTATGAAAGCGATCGATGTGGCGTTATCTGAATCAGAGAATAATTGTATCAACCCGATCAGTATTCTAGATAATCTAATTAAGGCCGTTAAGGAAATGGTCATTGCAGAGGATGATAAAAAACGGTATTTAGGTTTTTTGCAAGATACAATAAAAAAGGAATATCACAAAATCCTCGAAAAAGAAATCACACGGGCTTTTATACACGGCTATCGCGAACAGGCTGAAAGTTTGTTTAATAATTATTTAGATCATGCTGAAGCGTTTGCTAACTCAACTAAGATCAAAGATAAAAATACTGGAGAGGAATTAGAACCTGACATCAAGTTCCTTCAGTCCATAGAGGAACAAATTGGTGTTTTCAATGCATCAGCTCGTGGTTTTCGCCAGGATGTTACTGCTTATATGTTCTCGGTATTACGTAATGGAGGCACAATTGATTACCAGAGCTATGAACCATTAAAAGAAGCCATTGAGAAGAAATTAACGGCTGCAGTGAAAGAATTATCTCGTATTATCACCAAGGCCAGGGTGCGGGACGGTGAACAAGATTCCAAGTATAATGTCATGGAAGAAGAAATGAAATGTAACGGTTATTGTGATCATTGCTGTAATGTCATCTTAAAATATGCGGCCAATAATCTTTGGAAGGACTAAGGCCTTTCGTGTTAGGGAGGTAGTAGATTGTGGCTATTTTTAAAGATAGGGATATGAGTCAGTCCGACCGTTCAGCGTGGGACCGGAAACGCCACCGGCAATTGGTGGAAGAGAGCATAAAAAAGAATTTGGGCGATATTATCGCCGAAGAAAGTATTATTGGGCAAAGTAAGGATAAAAAAATTAAAATTCCCATTAAGGGTATTAAAGAATATCAATTTATTTACGGGAAAAATACTGGCGGTACGGGTACAGGGACTGGCGGGGAACAAAAAGGTCAGGTCCTCGGTAAGGCCAACGGGCAGCAAGAAGCAGGACTGGGGCAACCAGGCAATGACCCTGGTGAGGATGTTTATGAAACGGAAGTTACAATAGAAGAACTTACAAATTATCTTTTCGAAGACTTACAGTTACCGGATATAGAGCGGAAAAAGTTCGCCCTGATCGAATCAGAATACAAGTTTAAACGCTCAGGATTTCAACGCAAGGGCATCTCGCCACGCTTAAATAAAAAAAGATCAACCATCCAAAAACTTAAGAGAACACAAATGAATAAACGAGACCCTCAGGACAGCGAGGCAGAGCCTATACCTGATCGCATACCATTTCATGAGGATGATCTGCGGTATAGCCGAATTAAAAAAGATGTTCGTAAACATTCAAATGCTATCATTATTTGCATTATGGACACCTCTGGATCGATGGATCAAACTAAAAAATATCTGGCCCGTAGTTTTTATTTTCTACTGTACCAATTCGTTCGCTGGAAGTATGAGCATGTCGAGGTTGCCTTTATAGCCCATACGACGGAAGCCCACGAAGTGAACGAAGATGACTTCTTCCACCGTGGCGAGACAGGCGGAACGTACATTAGCAGTGGATATACCAAAGCTCTAGAAATTATTGAACAACGATATAATCCAAGCATTTGGAACATTTATACATTTCATTGCTCCGACGGTGACAATTGGAGTGAAGATAATAGTAAAGCTGTTGACTTGGTAAAGCAGCTATGTAACATCAGCAATCTATTTGGGTATTGCGAAATTAATACCAATAAGATGTATGCCAGCTCTATAAGCAAAGAATATGAGAAGCACCTCAATCTAGATAATTTTGTTATAGTAACTATGAATAGTAAGGCAGATATTTGGCCAGCATTTAGGAAAATTTTAGATAAGGAATCTACTCCCGGGGGGAATAGCTGATGTCAGACTATAGCATAAACAAATTAGAGGATTGGAATGAAAAAATCGAGAAATTGGTTATAGCTGCAGGACTCGACTGTTATGAGCAACACTTTGAAATTTGCAGTTATGAAGATATGCTGTGCTATGAGGCATATTTAGGTATCCCCTCCCATTATCCACACTGGAGCTTTGGTAAAGCCTACGATAGACAAAAAAGTCTTTATCAATATAACGTTGTTGGCTTACCTTACGAATTAGTGATTAATTCCGATCCTTGTATTGCCTATCTTATGAAAGATAATACATTGCTGACTCAAATCTTAACAATGGCCCATGTATACGGACATAATGATTTTTTTAAAAATAATCGTTTATTCAAGCGTGATACACGAGCTAATATAGAAGTTGATATGTTTAAAACCCATGCCAATCGTATACGAGAATACATACAAGACCCAAGTATTGGACCAGACAAGGTAGAACGAATTTTGAATGCTGCCCACGGACTTAAATTTCAAGTGAGCCGCAATGGGGAAGGAAAACAACCTGATAAGGTACAACGTAACTTAGAGGCAAATCAACCTGTACCTGAAAGGCTGCAAGGTGACTTATTAGCTTATCTAGCCGAGAGAGGCAATTTGACTGAATGGGAACGTGATTTGATCAATATCGTCCGAAGAGAATCCATTTATTTTATTCCTCAAATAGAAACCAAGATTATGAATGAGGGATGGGCCAGCTATTGGCATTATCAGTTGATGAATCAGCTCGACTTACCCCAAGGTCTCCACCTGGAATTTTTGAAACTTCATAATTTGGTAATCTGTCCTCACAAAGGGAGGATTAATCCCTATTTTGTAGGATTTAAAATCTTTGAATACTTGGATAAACAACCCGGCGGGCGGGAAAAAATTATGTCGATACGAGCTGAGGATCGTGATCAGTCTTTTATACGCCGGCATTTGAACCAACAATTGTGCGAAGAGCTACAATTATTCTCCTATGGTATTCAAGATGACAATATTGTCGTTACAGAAGTATCTAATGAAGATGGTTGGAGAGCCGTGCGAGATAATCTGGCTAATTCTGTTGGTTTAGGTAGTATACCAGTAATCCAGCCCTCATCAGTAGAAAATGGCACCTTAATTTTGGAGCATATCTACGATAGTCGGGAATTAGAGTTAAAACACGCTCAAGAAACTATCAAATATGTTGTTGATCTTTGGGGCGGAAAAGTAGATTTGCGAACAAAGATAGATAATGACATTAGAATTATCAGTTGTAGTGAAGCTAAAATAGTGACTGTACATAGCTAAGCGTTTAGGTTAAAAAAGGACTGTATGACAAATTAATGTCATACAGTCCTTTTTATACTTTCCCCTATATTGATCTTATTTTTTGTTATAACCTCATCGCAGCTTCAGCCGCTAAGGGAGACCGTTCACACTCTTCAGGTAACATAGTTACTTGAAAACATAATTTTGATCCCATCATTTTTTCACTGGCATAGCTTAAACCGTTGGATTGGCTATCCAGTAAAGGATTATCAATTTGCGCTGGATCTCCAAGTAAAATTATTTTAGTACCGAGACCAGGGCGAGTGAGTACGGCCTTGGATTGGCGCGGAGTAGCATTTTGCATCTCATCGAAGATGACCCAATATTTTTGTAGTGACCGACCTCGTTGATATGCTAATGCTTCTGTTTGAATGATACGTTTCTCAAAGAGCATGTTAACCGTATCTTCCGTTTGCAGCACGTCTCTATCTTCCATAGAAGAACTTCCTGACATTAATGTAAATAAATTATCTTTAATAGCTCGCATGTAGGGTTCGATTTTTTCAGCCTCTGTTCCAGGAAGGAAGCCTATGCCCTCGTCTAGCATTGAATTTGGACGACAGATAAGAATATGTTGATATTGTTTTGGGCGGCATTCCATATAGTTGTAAAGTCCTACTGCTAAGGAATAAAACGTCTTAGCAGTTCCTGAAATTCCTTTTAAAATAACTAGAGGTGCCTCATCGGCACTCATCATGAGGCATTCTTGCATGAAAATTTGACCCACATTTTTAGGAACTACTCCAAAAGGATTACGATTTTGATATTGTAAGTGAATTACTTTTTTACCGTCAAATCTGCCTAGCGCGGTATGGCGGTCATTATCTGTTGACTTTATTAGCAGAAATTGATTGGTAATAAAAGTGGCAGGAATTAATATACCTGCCTGATTATCGAAAATATATAGTTTATCAGGATCTATCCACCGATTGTCATCTTCATGGAAAGCATTGATTACGTCACTAGAGGTATAAACAATTATACGACCAGTATATTGCTCCTCAATGCTTGAAACTTTATCATTACGAAAATCCTCAGCCTGAATTTTCAGGATGGATGACTTGACACGCATATTGGTATCGCGGCTCACCAAAACAGCCTGTTGACCGCTCTCGACCAGTCCCTTACAAACTTGTAGAATACGATTGTCGGCTTTATCCTTCTCCCAATAAATAGGCATATTCGTAGCTGTATGATTGGACTCTAGAATAAGAGTTCCGCCATTGTCGTTTAAAGGTACTCCTTCTAACAGATTACCTTGGGTACGCATATTATCAATAATGCGGCTAACGTGGCGACTGTTAGCACCTCGTTCTGTTGATTCTCGCTTAAATCGATCTAGTTCTTCAATAACAACTTCGGGAATTACCACTGTATGTTCATTAAAAGCGTATAGAGCATTCGGTGAGTGCAGCAAAACATTAGTGTCTATGACATAATATTTTTTCAACAGAATTCCTCCCTTTATTGAGAACCTCTTCTCCTTTCCAGTATAGGTTGTCCAAGGGACTGCTGCGTTAGGAATTCATTAAATTTATATTAATATTTGGTTTGTAGTTATATGAGATACAAGGCATTTAAGCGCTCTACGCAATTGGTAAGACAAGCCATTTAGGAATAAGCGGTAAATTCCTAATTAATTCGACCAGGTTCCCTGTCCGCTTGTCAATTATATTGGTGAAAAGATACGGAAAAGCAGCTTGCTGAATACGCGGTTTTAACACATTAATTCCCCTTTTCCTTTAGTCACCAAAAGAAATTCCCAGAGATCGTCCAGTTTTAATCAAATCATGTGTAGTTGGAACTAAATAGGGGATTCCAACTACATCAATTAAATTAACTGAGACAATTTCGTTATTTTGTAATGCCACCATTGTCTTGAAATTTTTATTAATGATTGCATTTACTGCAGCCTCACCGTATCGGGTAGACAATACCCTATCATACGCAGTCGGACTACCACCACGTTGAAGATGGCCTAATACTGTAGATCTACATTCCACTGGCAGTAAATTTTCTAACTCGTGAGCAATTTTATCACTTATGCCACCTAATCGTATTGTTTCAGGACAATTATTTACTATCCTTGCTACGGATAAATTCCCATTAATAGGTTTAGCTCCTTCGGCCACTACAATAATGCTGAACAAAGTTCCTTTCTGCTGTCGTAACTTAATTTTCTCAATAATGGAATCCCACTTAAAAGGAATCTCAGGAATTATAATGCAATCCGCTCCACCAGCTATACCACTATGAAGAGCAATCCACCCTGCATAGCGTCCCATTACTTCTAGGATCATTACCCTATGATGGGATTCGGCAGTTGTATGCAATCGATCTAACGCTTCTGTCGCGATGCTAACGGCTGTATCGAAGCCGAAGGTTCTCTCTGTTTTAGGTAAGTCATTATCAATTGACTTTGGAACACCAACTACGGGAAATCCTAATTCTGCAATTTTACTTGCAATCTTAAGTGTCCCATCACCACCAATTACAATTAAGGCTTCTATATCTCGTTGTTTAAGATTAAATAAAACTTGCCGTGACATATCCTTGTAAACAAGTTCGCCGTGGTCGATGCACTGATATTTAAAAGGATTATCTCTATTTGTAGTCCCTAATATTGTTCCTCCACGAGGTAATATACCAGAAACGCTTTCAGGACCAAGTATAGATAGGTCATCCTCAACTAAACCTTTAAACCCATTTTTCACCCCATAGACCTCTATCCCATTTGAATGTGCAGTCTTATAAACTGCCCTTATTACTGCATTTAATCCCGGGCAATCCCCACCACCAGTTAATACTGCAATTGTCTTCAAATTTAAAAACTCCTTTCATTATTGCTAGTGCTATTTCTTCTGGGAAATAAGTTGTCATCTTTAAACGAAACTTACTTTTATACATCTACATTTCCTATATAATACAAAACTCCTGCCAAATTAAAACAGAATTTGGCAGGAGTTCTTTAGTTATTCGTTATTTTAAAGCTTGCGGATTGCCCAAAATGTTTAAGACTTCATTTATATCAGGCAACTCCTCCAGAGGATAAACTTTCACCCATGTGACTTTACCATTTTCATCAATGAGAACATTGGCACGTTGAGAAAATCCGTCTTTATCAAGAAAAAGACCATAATCTTGGGCAACCTTTCCGTGTGGCCAGAAGTCCGCAGGGAGGCTGACATTCGTAATATTAAGCTCACTTGACCAGGCTTTTTTACACGGCGAGGAGTCGACACTAAACCCTAGGGGAATGGTGTTGGCCTCTTTGAATTTTTCAAAATTAACTTCCAGTGCTTTCATTTGTTTAGCACAAACTGGTGTCCAAGCAAGGGGATGCCAGGAGAGTAGCACCTTTTTTCCTCTATAGTCTGATAGGCGTATGTCCTTTTCGTTATTATCTTTTACAACAAAGTCTGGTGCCGAATCTCCCACTGCAATAAGTCTCATGCTGAATCTCCTTTTTCTAGTTTACCAATATATTATTTCCTAAAGTAACTATTTTATTAGAGAATCAGCAGGAAACCCTAGATCAACCAAACCTCGGTCTACTTTCACTAAAGCATTTCACAGCCTGTATCCTTATTTTCCCAAAGGATCCTCCAGCCTGCCTTCGCCGTTAAAAGATGATAGAATTTCTACGTACCATCTGTTAACGGCAAATCTATTTAACGTCAAAATAAATTCCTAGTCTGCTGTATTCAGCTCTACGACAGAATCCAACAGCTTATCCGTCATATTGCTGATATTCCCTAATGCGTTAAAAATCTTCAAAACAGATTGATTACCGGACTTAGCATTCTCCGTTACCTCTAGAAAAATGCTCTGATTACTGCTCAGCTCATTAGACACAGCATCTAAAGAAGGGGCGATCTGCGCTACGACTTCCTGAATTTCAGTGATAACTTTGCGGATTGTTTCCGTTGATTTTTGGCTTTCAGCAGCTAATTTACCTACCTCTCTAGCCACAACTGCGAACCCGCGCCCAACTTCCCCTACCCTTGCAGCCTCTATCGTCGCATTTAATGCTAACAGATTGGTCTGTGAGGAAATGTGTTTAATGGAGTCAACGATATTACCGACATTCTTAGTTGATTTCTCCAGCTGTATGGAAAGATCTTGGACACTTCTTATTTTGCCAACCCCTTGAGCCATCTGGCTGCTGAGGGTGCTGAATGCTTGGATTTCGTCTTTGATAGTGTTTGCCATTGTATCTGTTATTGAGGTGATCTCTTGGATTTGCGAGGCTAGCTTGTTAGAGTTATCAGATACGTTCGATGCTAATTGACGCTGATTAAGTAAGGTTAGTGATCTCATCAATTCACAAGCAGAACTTACATTGGTGACTCGCTTACAAGCTATAACCCTTGCCCCAGGACGAATATGCTGTTTATATTGAGTCATCAATACCCCCTTTGAGCCAACAATCGCGTCAACACCAACAATAAGCTCTGCCTTTTCTAGCGCACTTACCATCTCTTCGGAGGATATTTCATCATAGGCGATGACCTCAAATACAATGTGGTCAATGGTCATATCTAAACAATATTGTATTAGTGTCTTTGCGTAGCTCATACTATTATTAAATATGGTAACCCGTTGACCTTTGGGTAGCTTAGCCAAATCAATGAAAAATCGATTTTCAGGAACCATCTGGATTCCAACTATCTTTCCCTCAGGAACAAATTTAGCTACCTCATCCTTTCTCGATGAGATACAGACAAACAGGTCAGCTTGTTGGTGATCCGGCAAACCACTTAGGGTATATGCTTTGCCTTCTATCGATGGTCCTAATACAGCTTGCACTGCAGTTAGGATTTCTTGTGCGACTAATTGATCACCTGCAGTAGTAATAACTTTAGTACTCATTCAAATTCCCCCTATAACGTCTACTAATATGATAATTTAGATGAAAAAAGTTTTCACGTTAGGATAATTTTACTAATTATATCATGAAAATGCTGCATCAGTAACATAAAGCGACAATATAGCCTTATTTCCTAGCCTGTTAGTCCTGCCACTACTCTCGATCGCCGACTCTGAAGCTACCATAAATTTGTCCGTAAATTTCAATACATGGTAATGATGATAGCCATCGTCTTCGCGGCACCTATCATCAGCTCTTCAAAGAATTAAGAAAACTCTTGCCAGAATCTACAGGATCTGACAAAAGTTTTCTTAATTCTTCGCAGTTATAAATGATATGTAAATATATTTAGTGCTTCTTCGATTTACATATAAAAGAGTAATGAGTCAAGGGACCGGCCCTGACTCATTACTAGATTTACCTCTTATACAATTTTTTTGCTAACATCGGCGGCAGTCAATGTTGCATCCATAAACTTGAATTGATCTACCTGATAGTTTTCACCTAAAGTCCAGTTTGATAGGGTAATCGTTTCGCCTGTCGGAATTATTGTACATACTAAGTTGTTATTACTTCTAGTAAAATCGATGCTTGCTATAAGCAAGTTCTGGAACTGAAGGGTATCAACACCGTTACCGGATGTTCCTTCATAACTATTGATGGTATCGTTGCCTGAACCTACGCCGTAAAAATAGCTGTCGTCTCCAAGACCACCACGCAACATATCATTGCCTGCTCCACCGTCTAGGATGTCGTTGCCTGCTCCACCGTCTAGGGTGTCGTTGCCCGCTCCGCCGTATAGGATATCATTGCCTACTCCACCGTACATGGTGTCGGCGCCGGCATCGCCGTCAATAATGTTGTCGCCGCCATTGCCAGTGATAACGTTGTTAAGTTCATTGCCGGTACCGTCAATGTTGGCGCTGCCGGTTAAAGTTAGGTTTTCTACATTAGAAGTTAACGTGTAGTAAATGCCGGACTGCACCGTGTCGATGCCTTCGCCCACAGCTTCTATTACTACATCGCCGAAATTGTCAACGACAAAGGTGTCGTTGCCGGCGCCACCGTACATGGCGTCGGCCCCGATTCCACCGTCCAGTAAGTCGTTGCCCAATCCGCCGTCAAAGATGTTGTCGCCGCTGTTACCAGTGATAACGTTGTTAAGATTGTTACCAGTGCCGTTGATATTGGCACTACCGGTTAGGGTCAGATTTTCCACATTCGGCGTTAGGGCATAGCTGATTGACGACTGCACAGTGTCGGTGCCTTGATTGAGGTATTCCACCACCACATCGCCAACATTGTCGACGATAAAGGTATCGATGCCGGCGCCGCCGTACATAGTGTCGGCCCCAATTCCGCCGTCAATAATGTTATTGCCGCTGTTGCCAGTAATAATGTTGTCAAGTTCATTACCAGTGCCGTTGATATTGGCACTGCCGGTCAGGGTCAGATTTTCCACATTTGGCGTCAGGGCATAACTGATCGATGATTGCACCGTGTCGGTGCCTTCGCCCGCAGCTTCAATTACCACATCACCGACATTGGCAATGACAAAGGTGTCGTTGCCGGCGCCACCGTACATAGTGTCGGCCCCAATTCCACCGTCCAGAAAGTCGTTGCCCACTCCGCCGTCGATGACGTTGTTGCCGCTGTTGCCAAGGATGGTGTTATCAAGTTCATTTCCGGTACCGTCTATGTTGGCGCTGCCGGTCAAAGTTAGGTTCTCTACATTCGGGGTTAACGTGTAGGAGATGACGGACTGCACCGTGTCGACGCCTTCGCCCGCTGCTTCGATTACCACATCCCCGGCATTGTCAACGACAAAGGTATCATTGCCGACGCCACCGTACATGGTGTCGGCCCCGATTCCACCGTCCAGAAAGTCGTTGCCCACTCCGCCATCAATAATATTGTTGCCGCTGTTGCCAAGGATGGTATTGTTAAGTTCATTGCCGGTACCGTCAATTTCAGCCACACCGGTCAAAGTGAGATTTTCTACATTATCACTTAAGGTATAGGTAACCGACGATTTCACTGTGTCAATGCCTTCATTGAGATTTTCGATTACTATATCGCCGGCATTATCAACGATAAAGGTGTCATTGCCGGCACCGCCGTACATGGTGTCAGTCCCAATTCCGCCATCAATAATGTTGTTGCCACCATTGCCAGTGATAATGTTGTCAAGTTCATTACCGGTGCCGTTGATATTGGCGCTGCCGATCAGGGTCAGATTTTCCACATTGGCGCTTAAAGTATAGCTGACAGACGACTGGATAAGATCAATGCCTTCGTTGACATTTTCAATTACCACATCACCGACATTGTCAATGACAAAGGTGTCGTTGCCGGCGCCACCGTACATAGTGTCGGCCCCAATTCCACCGTCCAGAAAGTCGTTGCCCACTCCGCCGTCGATGACGTTGTTGCCGCTGTTGCCAAGGATGGTGTTATCAAGTTCATTTCCGGTACCGTCTATGTTGGCGCTGCCGGTCAAAGTTAGGTTCTCTACATTCGGGGTTAACGTGTAGGAGATGACGGACTGCACCGTGTCGACGCCTTCGCCCGCTGCTTCGATTACCACATCCCCGGCATTGTCAACGACAAAGGTGTCATTGCCGACGCCACCGTACATGGTGTCGGCCCCGATTCCACCGTCCAGAAAGTCGTTGCCCACTCCGCCATCAATAATATTGTTGCCGCTGTTGCCAAGGATGGTATTGTTAAGTTCATTGCCGGTACCGTCAATTTCAGCCACACCGGTCAAAGTGAGATTTTCTACATTATCACTTAAGGTATAGGTAACCGACGATTTCACTGTGTCAATGCCTTCATTGAGATTTTCGATTACTATATCGCCGGCATTATCAACGATAAAGGTGTCATTGCCGGCACCGCCGTACATGGTGTCAGTCCCAATTCCGCCATCAATAATGTTGTTGCCACCATTGCCAGTGATAATGTTGTCAAGTTCATTACCGGTGCCGTTGATATTGGCGCTGCCGATCAGGGTCAGATTTTCCACATTGGCGCTTAAAGTATAGCTGACAGACGACTGGATAAGATCAATGCCTTCATTGACGTTTTCAATTACCACATCGCCAACATTGTCAACGACAAAGGTGTCGTCGCCCGCTCCTCCGTACATGGTGTCGGCACCCGCTCCGCCGTTAATGATGTTATTGCCGCTGTTACCAGTGATAACGTTGTTTAGGGTGTTACCAGTACCGTTGATGTCGGCGCTGCCGGTTAAAATCAGTTTTTCTACATTGGCGCTTAAAGTATAGCTGACGGATGCTAGCACGGTGTCGGTGCCTTGATTGACGTTTTCCACCACCACATCACCAACATTGTCGACAATAAAGGTATCGTTGCCGGCGCCGCCGTACATGGTGTCGGCCCCAATTCCGCCGTCAATCATGTTATTGCCGCTATTGCCAGTGATAACGTTGTTAAGTTCATTCCCGGTACCGTCTATGTTAGCGCTGCCGGTTAGGGTCAGATTTTCTACATTTGGCGTCAGGGTATAGCTAATCGATGATTGCACCGTGTCGGTGCCTTCGCCCGCAGCTTCAATTACCACATCACCGACATTGTCAACGACAAAGGTGTCGTTGCCGGCGCCACCGTAAATGGTGTCGGCCCCGATTCCACCGTCCAGAAAGTCGTTGCCCACTCCGCCGTCAATAATATTGTTGCCACTGTTGCCAAGGATGGTATTGTTAAGTTCATTGCCGGTGCCGTTAATATTGGCGCTGCCAGTTAAAGTAAGGTTTTCTACATTGGCGCTTAAGGTATAGCTGACGGATGCTAGCACGGTGTCGGTGCCTTGATTGACGTTTTCCACCACCACATCGCTAACACTGTCAACGATAAAGGTGTCGTTGCCGACGCCACCGTACATGGTGTCGGCCCCGATTCCACCATCAATGATGTTGTTGCCGCTATTGCCAAGGATGGTATTGTCAAGTTCATTACCAGTGCCGTTGATATTGGCGCTGCCGGTCAGGGTCAGATCTTCCACATTCGGCGTCAGAGCATAACTGATCGACGACTGCACCGTGTCGGTGCCTTCGCCCGCTGCTTCCACTACTACATCGCCTACATTGTCAACAACAAAGGTGTCGTTGCCCGCTCCGCCATACAGGGTGTCGGCACCCGCTCCGCCGTTAATGATGTTGTTGCCGCTGTTACCAGTGATAACGTTGTTGAGATTGTTACCAGTGCCGTTGATGTCGGCGCTGCCGGTCAAAGTCAGATTTTCCACATTCGCCGTCAGGGCATAGCTGATCGAAGACTGCACCGTATCGGTGCCTTCGCCCGCAGCTTCCACTACCATATCGCCAGCATTGTCAACGATAAAGGTGTCATTGCCCACTCCGCCGTACATGGTGTCGGCACCCGCTTCGCCGTTAATGATGTTGTTGCCACTGTTGCCAGTGATAACGTTGTTAAGTACATTGCCGGTGCCGTTAATATTGGCGCTGCCGGTTAAAGTCAGATTTTCTACATTGGCGCTTAAGGTATAGCTGACGGATGCTAGCACGGTGTCGGTGCCTTGATTGACGTTTTCCACCACCACATCGCCAACACTGTCAACGATAAAGGTGTCGTTGCCGACGCCACCGTACATGGTGTCGGCCCCGATTCCACCATCAATAATGTTGTTGCCGCTATTGCCAAGGATGGTATTGTCAAGTTCATTACCAGTGCCGTTGATATTGGCGCTGCCGGTCAGGGTCAGATTTTCCACATTCGGCGTCAGAGCATAACTGATCGACGACTGCACCGTGTCGGTGCCTTCGCCCGCTGCTTCCACTACTACATCGCCTACATTGTCAACAACAAAGGTGTCGTTGCCCGCTCCGCCATACAGGGTGTCGGCCCCGATTCCACCATCAATGATGTTGTTGCCGCTATTGCCAGTGATAACGTTGTTGAGATTGTTACCAGTGCCGTTGATGTCGGCGCTGCCGATCAAAGTCAGATTTTCCACATTCGCCGTCAGGGCATAGTTGATCGAAGACTGCACCGTATCGGTGCCTTCGCCCGCAGCTTCCACTACCATATCGCCGGCATTGTCAACGATAAAGGTGTCATTGCCCGCTCCGCCGTACAGGGTGTCAGCACCGATTCTGCCGTCGATGATATTATTGCCGCTGTTGCCGAGGATGGTATTGTCAAGTTCATTGCCGGTACCTTCAATGTTGGCGCTGCCGGTCAGGGTCAGATTTTCCACATTCGCCGTCAGAGCATAACTGATCGACGACTGCACCGTGTCGGTGCCTTCATACGCAGCTTCCACTACTACATCGCCAACATTGTCAACAACAAAGTTATCGTTGCCCGCTCCGCCGTACAGGGTGTCGGCCCCGATTCCGCCGTTGATGATGTTGTTGCCGCTGTTGCCAAGGATGGTGTTATCAAGTTCATTACCTGTGCCGTTGATGTCGGCGCTGCCGGTCAGAGTCAGATTTTCCACATTCGCCGTCAGGGCATAGCTGATCGAAGACTGCACCGTATCGGTGCCTTCGCCCGCAGCTTCCACTACCACATCGCCGGCATTATCAACGATAAAGGTTTCGTCGCCCGCGCCACCGTACATGGTGTCGGCACCAATTCCGCCGTCAATGATGTTGTTGCCGCTATTGCCAAGGATGGTATTGTCAAGTTCATTACCAGTGCCGTTGATATTGGCGCTGCCGATCAGGGTCAGATTTTCCACATTGGCGCTTAAAGTATAGCTGACAGACGACTGGATAAGATCAATGCCTTCGTTGACATTTTCAATTACCACATCACCGACATTGTCAATGACAAAGGTGTCGTTGCCGACGCCACCGTACATGGTGTCGGCCCCGATTCCACCGTCCAGAAAGTCGTTGCCCACTCCGCCATCAATAATATTGTTGCCGCTGTTGCCAGTGATAACGTTGTTAAGTACATTGCCGGTGCCGTTGATGTCGGCATTGCCAGTTAAAGTCAGGTTTTCTACATTGGCGCTTAAAGTATAGCTGCTAGATGATAGTACGGTGTCGCTGCCTTGATTAACGTTTTCCACCACCACATCGCTAATACTATCGACGATAAAGATGTCGTCGCCCGCTCCGCCGTACAGGGTGTCGGCCCCGATTCCGCCGTCGATGATATTATTGCCGCTATTGCCAAGGATGGTATTGTCAAGTTCATTACCAGTGCCGTTGATATTGGCGCTGCCGGTCAGGGTCAGATCTTCCACATTCGGCGTCAGAGCATAACTGATCGACGACTGCACCGTGTCGGTGCCTTCGCCCGCTGCTTCCACTACTACATCGCCTACATTGTCAACAACAAAGGTGTCGTTGCCCGCTCCGCCATACAGGGTGTCGGCACCCGCTCCGCCGTTAATGATGTTGTTGCCGCTGTTACCAGTGATAACGTTGTTGAGATTGTTACCAGTGCCGTTGATGTCGGCGCTGCCGGTCAAAGTGAGATTTTCCACATTCGCCGTCAGGGCATAGCTGATCGAAGACTGCACCGTATCGGTGCCTCCGCCCGCAGCTTCCACTACCATATCGCCGGCATTGTCAACGATAAAGGTGTCATTGCCCGCTCCACCGTACATGGTGTCGGCACCCGCTTCGCCGTTAATGATGTTGTTGCCACTGTTGCCAAGGATGGTATTGTCAAGTTCATTACCAGTGCCGTTGATATTGGCGCTGCCGGTCAAAGTCAGGTTTTCCACATTCGGTGTCAGAGCATAGCTGATCGAAGATTGCACCGTATCGGTGCCTTCGCCCGCAGCTTCGATTACCACATCACCGGCGTTGTCGACGATAAAGGTATCGTCGCCCGCTCCGCCGTACAGGGTGTCGGCCCCGATTCCGCCGTCGATGATATTATTGCCGCTGTTGCCGAGGATGGTATTGTCAAGTTCATTGCCGGTACCTTCAATGTTGGCGCTGCCGGTCAGGGTCAGATTTTCCACGTTCGCCGTCAGGGCATAGCTGATCGAAGACTGCACCGTATCGGTGCCTTCGCCCGCAGCTTCCACTACCACATCGCCGGCATTGTCAACCATAAAGATGTCATCGCCCATTCCGCCGTACATGGTGTCAGCCCCGATTCCTCCGTCGACGATGTTGTTGCCGCTATTGCCAAGGATGGTATTGTCAAGTTCATTACCAGTGCCGTTGATATTGGCGCTGCCGGTCAAAGTCAGATTTTCCACATTCGCCGTCAGGGCATAGCTGATCGAAGACTGCACCGTATCAGTGCCTTCGCCCGCAGCTTCCACTACCATATCGCCGGCATTGTCAACGATAAAGGTGTCATTGCCCGCTCCGCCGTACATGGTGTCGGCACCCGCTTCGCCGTTAATGATGTTGTTGCCACTGTTGCCAGTGATAACGTTGTTAAGTACATTGCCGGTGCCGTTGATGTCGGCATTGCCGGTTAAAGTCAGGTTTTCTACATTGGCGCTTAAAGTATAGCTGCTAGATGATAGCACGGTGTCGCTGCCTTGATTGACGTTTTCCACCACCACATCGCTAACACTATCGACGATAAAGATGTCGTCGCCCGCTCCGCCGTACAGGGTGTCGGCCCCGATTCCGCCGTCAATAATGTCGTTGCCCGCTTCGCCGTCGATGATATTGTTGCCGCTGTTGCCGAGGATGGTATTGTCAAGTTCATTGCCGGTACCTTCAATGTTGGCGCTGCCGGTCAGGGTCAGATTTTCCACGTTCGCCGTCAGGGCATAGCTGATCGAAGACTGCACCGTATCGGTGCCTTCGCCCGCAGCTTCCACTACCACATCGCCGGCATTGTCAACCATAAAGATGTCATCGCCCATTCCGCCGTACAGGGTATCAGCCCCGATTCCTCCGTCGACGATGTTGTTGCCGCTATTGCCAAGGATGGTATTGTCAAGTTCATTACCAGTGCCGTTGATATTGGCGCTGCCGGTCAAAGTCAGATTTTCCACATTCGCCGTCAGGGCATAGCTGATCGAAGACTGCACCGTATCAGTGCCTTCGCCCGCAGCTTCCACTACCATATCGCCGGCATTATCAACGATAAAGGTGTCATTACCCGCTCCGCCGTACATGGTGTCGGCACCCGCTTCGCCGTTAATTATGTTGTTGCCACTGTTGCCAGTAATAACGTTGTTAAGTACATTGCCGGTGCCGTTGATGTCGGCATTGCCGGTTAAAGTCAGGTTTTCTACATTGGCGCTTAAAGTATAGCTGCTAGATGATAGCACTGTGTCGCTGCCTTGATTGACGTTTTCCACCACCACATCGCTAACACTATCGACGATAAAGATGTCATCGCCCGCTCCGCCGTACATGGTGTCGGCCCCGATTCCGCCGTCAATAATGTCGTTGCCCGCTTCGCCGTCGATGATATTGTTGCCGCTGTTGCCGAGGATGATGTTGTCAAGTTCATTGCCTGTGCCGTTAATGTCGGCGCTACCGGTCAGAGTCAGGTTTTCCACATTCGCCGTAAGGGCATAGCTGATCGATGACTGCACCGTATCGGTACCTTCGCCCGCAGCTTCGATTACCACATCACCGGCGTTGTCGACGATAAAGGTATCGTTGCCCGCTCCGCCATACATGATGTCGGCGTCGATTCCGCCGTCTAGAAGGTCGTTGCCCTCTCCACCATCTAGTTTATCTTTGCCGCTATAGCCGTATAGATTGTCATCTCCACCGAGGCCAAAAATTCTGTCATTGCGGTTCTCACGACCATATAGTGTATCATTCCCTTCAGTACCTACAATCATAAGAGAATCATTTATATCAGTTGGTGTAAGTATGCTACCATCGGAAAAACGGAAATTTTCTACCTGGTAGTCTTCTCCAAGATACCAATTCTTTAGCGTAAGCGTCTCACCGGTTTCTTTTAATTGTAAAATGAGATCCGATCCTTCCGTTAGGTATTCAAATGAATTCTTGTCAATCCCTTGTCCGAATTGCACAACGTCAAAGCCATTACTGCCCGCCAATTCGTAGTTATCAATCGTATCATTACCTGAACCAATTCCGTAAATGTATGTATCATTTCCGGCTCCGCCGTCTAGAATATTGTTGCCACTGTTGCCGATGATAGTATTATCAAGTTCATTACCGGTACCATTGATGTTGGCGCTGCCGGTCAAAGTCAGGTTTTCCACGTTAGCGGTTAATACATAACTTATCGACGACTGCACAGTGTCAGTGCCTTCGCCTGTAGCTTCGATTACCACATCGTCAACATTGTCAACGATAAAAGTGTCGTCGCCCACTCCGCCGTACATGGTGTCGACACCAATTCCGCCGTCCAGATAGTCGTTCCCAGCCCCACCATTAAGAACGTTATTTCCGCTGTTTCCTATAATGACATTATCTAGTCCGTTTCCTGTCCCGTTAAGATTCTCTTCACCGGTTAAAGTAAGATTTTCCACATTGGCGCCTAAGGTATATGATATACTTGCCTGCACAGTGTCGTTGCCTTCGCCTGCTTTTTCCACGACCACATCACCAACGTTGTCGACGATGTAGGTGTCATCACCCCGGCCACCGTACATGGTGTCGGCACCAATTCCACCGTCCAGAAAGTCGTTCCCAGCCCCACCATTAAGAACATTATTTCCGCTATTTCCTATAATGACATTGTCTAGTTCGTTTCCTGTTCCGTCAAGATTTGCTTTACCGGTTAAAGTTAGATTTTCTACATTGGCGCCTAGGGTATATGAGATACTTGCCTGTACAGTGTCTATGCCTTCGCCTGCTCTCTCTTCTACTGTATCACGATAATTATTTACTACGTAAGTATCATCGCCGTTGCCACCAGCCATAAAATCGGCTCCATAACCACCGTCAAGCAAATCATTTCCCACGCCACCACTAAGAATGTCTTTGCCTTTTCCACCAGACAAGGTATCATTATCCGCTCCGCCGACTAGAATGTCCTTACCATTTCCGCCGTAAAGATTATCATTACCTTCCCCGCCAATTAAAAGGTCCTTACCATTTCCGCCATACAGGGTATCGTTACCACCTTGACCAACTACAATGTCCTTGCCGTTTCCCCCGTGAAGATTATCATTACCTTCCCCGCCGATTAAAGCAGACTTTCCGTTTTTACCAGGTAAACTACCTGTGCCGCCTTTACCGTTTTGATGGTCTTTACCATTTCCGCCAGTTAAAACGTCTTGGTCATATCCGATATACGAAATATCGCTACCAGCTTCACTATTAGTTTTGCTTTTGCCCATAATCTAATCCCTCCATGAGTTTTTTGGAACTGCATACATGGTTATCTCCCAACTGAAATTGCTTTATATTTAGAACATTTTCCAGGCTACTCATTTCACATCTTTGGCTAACAAATTATGCTTACTTTTGGTCTATTACCCGTCAATAAAAACACAAAAAAAGAGATCCCGGTTACACTACCAGCTCCTGACAGCCCAAGTGTCCACATACAGGCTGACATTCATTGCTTAATCCCATCCTAAGGAAAATATTAAATTATACACAAGATTTACACATTCTACATTTCCACTCTCTCACATTAATTACCTTTATTTCGGGGTCCCATTTCGTTGGCCTCAAAGTCCCATTTCATCAACAAAAATTTACTCAATACGACAAACATCGACAATAATTCAAGCCTCATTATCACAAATAAAGCATCCCTTAAGTAAAATGGGGGGCTATAGCGTACACCAATTCGCTTCATAATAGTGCTATAAGGTAAGGTGGCTCAGACTCACAGGGACGGCATGTCTGTGTGAGCAATCCCGAGTATTTTACAAAGTATACCGGTAACATCAAAAAAAGAGTTGGAAGATTGGACTTCCAACTCTTTTTTTCTATTTTTCGCCGTTACCAGTGATACGGTTCTTCTCCGTATCGAGTCCAACGGTTCAGTTTTTATGCTCACTTTGATTACCCTCTTCTTTTCTAGGAAAAATGATCTCATACTCTGCCTCGATCACTTTTGGGAATTCTGGCGAAATAGTATGCCAATCTAACAAATCAATTCTAACTGGCAAGACAAAAGGACGGTGGATTTGTCTACAAAGACATTTCCTCCGTCCCCTTGTCTTTCTTCCTCAATGAGTGCTTGCCTATAATGTTGTGGCCATTTCTTCTCTTTTCAATCGATCAATAAATACACTTGCTACTATCAATTTATACCAAGAAACTGAAAACACAACGGTACAACCTCCGGGGCGAGCAGCGTTGTAATAATGCCCATAAAGATCATCGCCAGACTGGCAATGGCCGTTTCCATTTTGCCATATTCCTGCGCCTTGGCAGTTCCCGCTCCGTGAGCGGCCACGCCAAGCATCAGTCCTTTGGTTATAGGACTGACCTGCTTCATCCAGCGGAAAACTATAGGACTCAGTCTAGTGCCGATAATACCGGTGGTAATTACGAAGGCGGCTGTCAGCGCAGGGATTCCGCCAAGATGTCGCCGATCGGTTGCAAAAAAAAGATTGTATATTATTTTATGGATCTCGGGCCTATAATTTATTTGCAAATAACGTAAATGAAATGGAATTATACAATTATTACATGCAAACGGTAGCGCCAATGATTGATTATGATACCAATCATAAAAGTGAGCTGGTAACTACTTTTGAAGCTTTTCTGGAATGCAATAGCAATATTAAAGAAACCTCACAATTTTTTTTTGTGCATAGGCATACTTTGAAATATCGCTTAAATCGTATTCATGAAATCACGGGATTTGACCCTGAAAATTCTCAACATCAATTTCAACTGCAACTAGGATTAATTTCCGCCCGCCTGCTAACTAAAATTTAGTGACTTTTCTTTCATAATTTGAACAAAACCGCCCTAGCAAAGAGAAATTCTCCTTGCTAGGGCGACTTTGTTCAAATTTTAAGGTTATTACATGCCATTTTCGCCACTACAAATGATACGGTTCCCCCCGATTAATCTTAAATGCCCGATACACCTGTTCAACTAATAACAAGCGTATCATCTGATGAGTAAAGGTCATCTTAGAGAAAGACAACCGTTCGCTGGCTGCTTTGACTATATCGGGGGAAAGACCAAAGGCACCACCAATGACGAAAGTGATATCACTTTTCCCGGAAATACCTAGGATACTGATTTTTTCTGCCAGCTCTTCTGAGGAAGCTAGCTTGCCAACCACATCAAGGACAATAAGGTGTGTCCCTTCCTTAACGTGTTTTAACATACGTTCCCCTTCTTTAAATAGAACCTTCACTTTTTCGGCATCAGAAGGGTTATCGGGCATGCGTTCTTCGTCGACCTCTATAATTGATAAGCGGCAGTAAGGGGTAAGACGTTTAACAAATTCAGCAATGCCCATGGTAAGATATTTTTCTTTTATTTTGCCAACGGCAACAATGGTAATTTTCATATTACTGCTGACTCGGCATTTCTTCTAAAAGTACGTTCACAACCTGCTGCTGACCTTTACGTACAATAGTAACACTTACGGTACCACCAACAGCCTGAGCATCAACTGCACCTCTTAGATCTGCTACACTGTTAATCTCTGTCTCTGCTATCTTTAAAATAATATCGCCTTCCTTAAGTCCAGCCTTACCTGCTGGGCCACCCTTTGCGACTTGCACTAAATAAACTCCTTTATCTATCGCGAGTTCATAGCCATAGGCAGCAGCCGTATTCCGATCTAAAATTCCCACTCCTAAGTAAGCCCTTACTACACGACCTTTCTCTATTAGCGATTGCAATATTGGTCTAGCCGTATTTATAGGAATGGAAAAACCAATTCCTTCTACACCAGCAACGGATATCTTGGCGCTGTTAATACCAACAACTACTCCATCAGCATTGACTAATGCTCCTCCTGAATTCCCTGGGTTAATCGCAGCATCTGTTTGAATTAATTTAAACTTGCGCTCACCAATTTCAATAGAGCGATTTAAGGCGCTAATCACCCCAGCAGTTACACTTCCCTTAAACTCTAAACCAAGAGGATTACCAATAGCAATAGCTGGTTCCCCCACAAGCAGACTGTCTGAGTCACCTAATACAGCGATAGGTAAGCCAGTGGCTTCTACTTTTACTACTGCCAAATCCGTAGCAGGATCGGCACCAAGGACTCGCCCTGTTAGCACTCGCCCATCAGCTAAAGATACCGTAATTTCCTGAGCATTTTCTACCACGTGATTATTGGTAGCAATATATCCATTGGCATCAAAAATCACACCTGATCCAGTCCCTTGTTCTACAAGTACTTTCTTTTTAAAAGAACTCTGAGCATACGCTTTATTTGTTATTCCCACGACTGCGGGGCCAACAGCTTGCGCGGCTCTGACAATCGGAGTATTACGTGCTTCTGACACTTGTGCCTTAGCAGTAGGTGTTGTAAGTAACTGCTCAACAGGTGTTGCATTTTGTGACATTGGCTTTGTTAGAAAGCTGCCACCATATGCTAGTACTAAACTACCACCAATCAGTGCCCCCATGACAGCAATCAAAAATAGAGGCCCAATCCTTCTAAACATCATCCAACCTCCTTAAAATTACTACTCACTGTACGGTCAGGATAAGTAACATGAAGTTCAATTTCTGAACCAAGCTTACATCCCTGCTCTTCTAATATAGCACTCACAGTTCTTCTTGCCAATTCAGGATCATTATTTTCCTTGCTTATATGAGCCAAAAATACTTGCATACTCGGCTTGCGCTTTAAATTAGCTAATACCCACGCTGCATCCACATTGGATAGATGACCGCGATTACTCTTAATACGGCGTTTTAAATGCCAAGGATACGCACCATTCTCTAGCATGTCCAGGTCATGATTGGATTCCAATACCAAGATATCGCTTAAAGAGATTGCCTCTTTCACTGCGTCTGTTACAAAACCTAGATCTGTAACAACACTACATTTGTCTGTACCATTATAAAATCGATATCCTACGGGATCGGCCGCATCATGAGAGATGCTAAAAGGTTCCACTCGCACTTGACCAATCGTCAGATTGCTAGTTAACCTTTTACAGCAGCTATCTGGTATTACCCCACGGCAGTACATAGCATGCCAGGTGTCAGGACTAGCGTATACTGGCAAATTATACTTTTTGGTCATTGTCGGTAGGCCACTCACGTGATCTCTATGTTCATGAGTAATCACGACTCCATTAAGCTCCTCTATATCAGTACCTAAGGCAGCCAGGCTATTTTTGATACGCCTAGTGCTAATACCCGCATCTACCAATATTTTGGTATGTTTAAAATCTAAAAAAATGGCATTTCCAGTACTGCCACTTGCTAAAACATGAACTTGCATAATATCTCCTTACATTATATATTGATACATTTTACCCTTTTGCTACTTGTAAAACAGTTTTGAAAACTATATAGTATTATATCAGAAAACAGTTTATCTTTTTAGCATTATTCTATATAAAGAGGTATTCTTAAATGAGCGATCAACAAAAATCGAAGGAACAACTTATCCAGGAACTATCTGAATTACGCCAGCAATTAGAGGCATTAAAAGCATCCCCCCAAAAAACAATACCTAAGCAACCAATTGAATTGCCTTTACAAACTAGAAAATCTAGCTACCCAGGCGAAGGGGAGTTTAAAAAACTAGTTGAAAAGTCTCCCGATGCCATTGTTCGTTTTGACAAAGATTTACGATTTTTATATGCAAATTCCATTACTATCGAAGTAATTGGAATACCAATTACCCAATGTATAGGGAAGACTATTTATGAGTTAAATTTAACAAGTAAGAACCATCGTTCTTGGAAAGCACACGTAGAAAAAGTATTTACAACGAAAAAAAGCATCGCCTTTGAAGCTGACTTTACCAATTATAAAGGACGGCACTTTTATTATCATGCTCGTCTTGTTCCCGAGTTTTCGAAAGATGGTAGTGTCCCTTCTGTCTTATGTACATTTCGTAATATTAGTGAATTAAAAAAAGCTGAACTGGAGCTACGTGCCAGTGAAGAACGTAATCACAAATTATTGTCCTCTTTGCCCGATATTCTGTTTTTTCTTACAAATGAAGGCGTCTATTTAGATTATCATGTAACTAACCCTCATTTACTCTATAAACCTCATCACAGTCGTATTGGTAAACATATATCTGAGGTACTACCTGCTGAACAGGCTTCGCAAATCAAGACTGCCGTTAAGAAGGCCATTAAAAGCGGTAAAATGCAGTTCTTAGAATATCAACTACCAATAAATGATGTTATTTGTACTTTAGAAGGGCGTATTATTACATATAATTCTGATAGCGTATTAGTTATCATTAGAGACATTACAGAACTAAAACATTTAAGACAAGAGCTTACCCGTCTCGATCAGCTAAATTTAGTAGGTGAAATGGCTGCCAGTATTGGGCACGAAGTGAGAAATCCTATGACTACAGTCCGAGGATTCCTGCAACTTCTTAGCAACAAAAAAGAATGTAGTAAATTCCAAGAATACTTTTCCCTAATGATCGATGAACTAGATCGAGCGAATTCGATTATTAGTGAGTTTTTATCTTTGGCAAAGAATAAAAAAGTAAGGCTGGAAAAACAAAATCTGAATACAATTATTAAGACCATCGCCCCATTAATTGAATCAAATGCTATTATGTCTAATAAATATCTCCACTTGGACTTGCAGGATATTCCTGATTTACTCCTTGACTCCCAAGAGATTCGCCAGCTCATCTTGAATTTAGTTCATAATGGTTTAGAAGCTATGCCACCTCATACCACCATAAACATTGCATCCTTTGTTCAAGAAGACCAAGTGATACTAGCAATCCAAGATAAAGGCACAGGTATCCCTCCTGAATCTATTGAGAAACTGGGAACACCCTTTTTCACAACCAAGGAAACGGGAACTGGTCTGGGCTTAGCCGTTTGCTATAGTATTGCAGCCAGACATAAGGCTACCATTACTTTCAATACCAGTCCCCAAGGCACAACCTTTTATATAAAATTTAATCAGTAGCTATTTATACTGTGGCGGTAATGCATCCATTACTGCCGTTTTTATATTTTCTGGCAAAGCAGATACCAAAAGGCTAATTATTTCATGCAAACGTTCTAATGACTTTGCCTCAAAACGCAAAGTAAATAAAGGTTCCGTTACAGATGCACGAATCATACCCCAACCATCTTCAAACTCAATCCGTACACCATCAATTCGGTTCGGTTGGTATGCACTAAGTTTCTGGGCCACCTGATCCAAAACTGCTTCTTTATCGTTCCCCTTGTAAGTGATGCGAATATCAGGAGTTAAAATATAATTAGGAATTTCATCTACTAATGCAGCAAGTGAGCCATGGGTAGCAACAAATTCACATACTTTTAGACCGGCAAACATACCATCATCATAACCAAGCTCACGAAAGAAAAAGTGACCACTTATCTCGCCAGCGAATAATGCCTTTTCTTTTAGAAAGGCTGCCTTGCAAAATGTATGTCCGGCTCTTGCCATAACAGCCTTTCCACCCGCTTTACTTATTTGTTCCGGCGCAACCATTGAGCATTTCGCGTCATAAATAATACTTCCTGGCTGTTGTTCTAAATAATATTTAGCAATGAGCACGATGATATCATCATTGTCCACAGGACGCCCATTTTCATCAACAAAGGCAACTCGATCACCATCACCATCAAAGGCCACTCCTAAATTGGCACCACTTTTCACTACTTTCTCCCCAAGGCCTTTCAAATTCTCTGCCAAAGCTGGATTCGGGGAACGATTAGGAAAATTTCCATCAGGCTGGCAATACAATTCAATTACATCATAACCCAGCTCTTTAAATAAGGCGGGTGCAATATGAGACGTTGCTCCATTCCCTGCATCTACTACTACCCGTAGTCTGCTTGGCTGGGCTAATGATGCAGTAAATTTTGTATAATCCTCAATGACTGGCAAGTTAGTAACTGCACCATCACCAGAAACTTGACACCCCTCTTCAACCATCTGTTTTATTTCTAGAATATCTGCCTCACTTACTGGTTGATCGCCAAACACTAGTTTAAAACCATTATAAGGTGCCGGATTATGAGAAGCCGTGACCATAACGCCACCCGCAGCTTTCGTGACCTTTAGTCCATAGTAAAACACAGGGGTCGCAACGGTTCCAATATCAATAACTTCACAACCTGAGTTCACCAAAGCTTTTATCATAATACTTTTCAAAAGAGGAGTAGACAGACGAATATCGCCACCCACTACTACTTTCTGACCAGTCAGTTTAACACCTACTGCCAAGCCTATTTTGTGTGCCATCTCCTCTGTCAGTTCACTACCGGCAATTCCTCGAATATCACACGCATGGAAAATCTTCATAGAATAAGCCATTCTCCCTTCACAACAATATTATAATTATTGTAGCACCTTAAAGGATGTAAGTACAATTTACAGTCACCTTTTATCCCCTTTCAACATAAAATATAGCAAAATATTTACCAAATAAAAATACTAGGGGGAATCAGCTTGGCTAGTCCTGAAAAGATGATAAAAATGTTATTAGACGAAATCAGACAAGGCACAGCGCCACTGGCTACCATTATACAAAACCAGGAAATTCTTATTCTTCAAAATAAGCAACTCCTCGAATTATTAGAAGATACTCGTCTCACCATTGTTAACGATCAAGAATAGCACTAAGTGCCAATATGACAGAAAAGTAGTAAGAGATATCTCGAGGCCTATCTCTTACTACTTCCCTGTTTCCGTATTCATATGCAATATTGCCCATTGTTGCCAAGAGCTTGTAAACAAGGGGTAATCTTGCCCCAAAGCCTGACTTATGGAATTGCCCATAGTTTTTCCAGCCTTTAGCCCGCTTATAACCTCTTGCAGCTTATCTTCACCATATACTTCTGCAATATAACGTACAGCTGCTAAAGACTCCCGATAGGCTAATGCTTGATTAGGCAGTTCGTCAAATTGCTGATCTAACTCTGCCATCGTATACATACTAGCATCTAACGTATTACTTTTCGTCTTCCACTCATAATTATTTACACGATATTCCACATATTGGGCTAATCCTTCTGTAAACCAACGAGGATAATTTCCATTTGTTACATAATCAAAAACCATGTGAGTATACTCATGTACCATTGGTCCTGAATGAATAAACTCCTCTACTGACTCTCCCTTATTTAACCAGACATGAGGTGACAAAATTTGAATCGTACCACCCCAATAGACACCCATCGCGCTTTCATTATCAGACCAACCAAAAGCCTGGCGCAATTCATTTTTGTTAGGGTGTATAAGAATCAAGTTTTTGCCACGAGGTGCATATCCTAATGCATTTACCACAGGCTGATAGGCTGCCTCAGAGGCCTCAGCTATCATACCTACCACATCGGCATCAGATGAAGTGTATTTAATCCTAAAATGTTCGGTCTCATAAGATGCCATGTCACGTGTTTCATAATTGACTTTAATCTGCACAGCTTGACGTACTATAGGGTATACCCATGAGCGAGTTCTTGACGGCACGATGAAGACTAGCACTAGAATACATAGTAGTCCAATCACCAATGTCAACATACCGGTATCGCCGATTTCTACTTTTCGCATAGGGCACCCTCCTTCCTAAAGAAAAGAGTTGCAGATGCTTATTATAGCATGGACGATACTTACTAACCATCGGTATTTTATGTAAACTAACTAACGATACTCACACCCGCACTGGTACCTAAACGTGTGGCACCAGCAGTTATCATGGCTTTAGCATCTTCGAGAGTACGGATACCCCCTGACGCTTTGATGCCAATTTTATCTCCTACTATGGACTTAAACAATTTTATATCTGCGACGGTAGCTCCACCAGGTACAAAACCTGTAGATGTTTTTATATATTGGGCTCCACTTTCTAAAACAATGTGGCAAACCTTTTCTTTCTCTTCCTCTGTCAATAATCCAGTTTCTACAATAACCTTTACCGTACGACCCTGCGCTTCTGAAAGGACCTGCTCAATATCATACGATACCGCCTCCCAAAGCCCTAGCTTAGCAGCACCAACATTGATAACCATATCTAGCTCATCTGCACCATGCAAGATTGCTTGTCTTGCTTCAAACGCCTTTACAACGGACAAGTTTGCTCCTAATGGAAAGCCAATTACAGTAGCAACGTTAACACCCGAACCGACCAACAAACTTACTGCTAAATCCACATAACAAGGATTAACACAAACAGCAGCAAAGTTACATTTTATGGCTTCGCTACACAAACGACGAATATCTTGTGGGGTCGCCTCTGGTTTCAGAATTGTATGATCAATATAATTTGCTAAATCCATTTTCATTCTCCTTTGCATCCTAGATAGAGATTATCTTAACATTATTATTCGTACTCTTTGGCAAAAATCCTCTAATCACATCCATAATTTTCTATATATGGTTAATCATCGGAAAACAAGATGAGTGCTCGAAAAAAAGGTTTGGCATTCGCCAAACCTAGATAGCAATTTAAAATTATTCATTAATTGGTTTGCTTGGGTTGACAATTCGGACAAATTCCATGAAAATAAAATTGTTGACCCATAATTTTATAATTTGTACCTTGGGATACTTGATCAACAAAAGCATCAATATCAATACCATGAACATCTTCAACCTGACCACATTCAGTGCATCTTACATGAGGATGATTTGTTGTAACCGCATCATAGCGAAAACTATCTTCACCAGCATTTAAGACTTGAACTAAACCAATTTCTTTCAGGATTTCCATTGTCTTATAAACAGTAGCTAAACTCATAGTTGGATACATCTCCTGCAGCTCACTAAAAATCATTTCTGCATTTGGATGCGATTTTGTTGAAGATAACATATTATAAATAGCTAACCGCTGAGGGGTAACTTTAAATCCTTTATCGCGAAGTAAAGAAGTAATACAAATTTCCATTTACTCACCACCTATCTTATTTATTTTTTATGGAAAGTGATTATTGAATAGTTTTATCTATATTCTAATATACATTAAAAACTATTGTCAAGAAAAATTATCCCTTGCTAAAGCAGTATATAAAGAAGAACTCCTATCTGCGCAGGAGTTCTTCTTTATATACTGCTTTATTGCATTTGACCGCTAAATTTACTTTGTGCTTTTGCCATCTGTTGGGCAGATGCGCTTTCTACATTATAATAACCTTTTTGCTGCATCACATCAAAAATTTGTTTTTGTTGGCTGTAAACATCACCAAGCACTGTCATATAATCTCTACGCAATTGCTCATCGCCAGCCTCGAGAATATAGGAATTAATGGATTCTGCAGTGTGCTTGCTTTCATTTAATACTAACTGTAATATATCCCGATCAGCAAACTGACTGCCTTGTCCTGATAGCCCTTGTTGTTGGTTACTTTGCTGTTGCTGTTGGCTACCTTGGTAGTTACTTTGTTGATTTTGCTGTTGACCTGCTTGTACCATAAATATCACCTCCTATTATTGTAATTTTTGACCTGCATTTAAGTGTTTACTCATTGTTTGGCAATGTTGTTGATTCTTTTGTGCCATTTGCTGAAAAAGTTGCTTAGTTTGGCTGCATTGAATTGTGTTGGCAAAGTAATTCAATGTCTTAACAGTACTTTGTCCCATACCTAAAAAGTCTTCTAGCTGCATAACTTCTTTGGATGATAACATTATGGATCCCCCCTTTCCACATTTTTCACCGCGCGAAAAACGCAAATTAGGTTTTCCCGCACTTACTATAGCTTGTACGATAAAACATCAACTATACACAGCTTTTTTTAAAAAACCATCTGATAAGGTTGATTAACCTACCAGATGGCTTTGCCCTTGCACTGCTTATTAGTCTAATCGGCTATCGTACCTGCCTTCCATAATAATAGAAAAGCTGAAAGTACAACCAGCATTATTCTTCCTCCACTATTTCAACCCTAATATGCCTTTGATTTCTTTAACCTTGCTTTTACTAACGGGAATTTCAATATCCCCTTCAACTTTGAGCCAATAGGTTCCTTTAAACCAGGGAACTACTTCTTTTACCTTATCCAAATTCACGATATAGCTCTTATGCACTCTCACTAATGCCGTCTGTATTAGACGATCTTCTAATTCTGTAAGAGTGCCTACATAACCATATTCGCCATAGATGGTCACTACGGTCACCATACCTTTTTGAGTATAAACGTAAATAAGGTCATTATAATGTACCATAATAATTTTGCCGTTCTTTTCTAGAGGAAGTTTTTGAACAACCACCTTAGCTTTATGCAAGGCTGCATCTACACGCTGAATGGCTGCTCCCCACTCATCGCCATGATAACTTTTAAGACGCTCTACTGTCATATGAACCCGCCCACTTTCAAAAGGCTTTAAGAGATAATCCACAGCCCCAACTTCAAAAGCCTGCACCGCATATTCATCATAGGCAGTAGCAAATACAAGCAAGGTATCTGGAATGATAGTGCGAAGTACAGCAGCCGTCTCAAGACCATTCATACCACGCATTTGAACATCCATAAAAATCACATTTGGTTTTAATTGCGCCGCTAAACCAATGGCGGCAGCGCCACTATCCGCCTCACCTACTATTTCCACTTGATTTTCCAAAGACAATAAATAGGTTAATTCATCCCGAGCTGGATTTTCATCATCTACAATTAAAATACTAAGCACATTCTTCCCCCTCATCACACAAAAGTTTCGGTATGCGCAGCGTTACCATCGTTCCACTGCCAGGGGTACTAAAAATCGTCAATCCAAACCCTATGCCATACTGGCCCCGCAATCGTTCATGAACATTCGATAAACCAATACAATCTGGAGAAGGGGCTGCCAAAGGGCATCGCCCTTTAACGTCCATTCCAATACCATTATCACGAATGGTAATGGTAATATCTTTATCGCCCTCTTTCGCTCCTATGACAATACATCCTCCATTCTCTTTAGGCTGCAATCCATGTTTTATCGCATTTTCTACTAAAGGTTGAATGGTCAAAGAAGGAATTAAAAACTTTTCTACTTCTGCCGAAATATCTTCCTCAATAACTAATTTATCCCCATGTCTCGCTTGCTCAATGGTCAAATAAGCCCGCACTTGGGCCAATTCTTCACTAATAGTAATCGTACGCCCTGTTTTATGCAAGGTATAGCGAAACATGGCACTAAGCTTAAGCAGAAGTTCTCTGGCTAAATCAGGTTTCGTACGTACCAAAGAAGTGATGGTATTGAGGGTATTAAATAAAAAGTGAGGATTAATTTGCGCATAAAGAGCTTTTAACTCTGCCCTAGATACCAATTTTGCTTGGCGATCAATTTCCGTCAGTTCTAATTGAGTTGAAAATAAATGAGCTACACCAGAGGCAAATACCATATCAGCATGCCCCACAGCATTTGTCCGCGTATAATAAAGCTTTAAAGCACCAATAACAAGATTTGCCCTTTTTAACGGTACAATAATGCCACTAGCCAATTTACAGTTCTTGCAAGAACACCCAATTTCGAATGGGCTTTGTGCAATATACATTTCTCCACTAGAGAGTACATTACGTGTCGAGACTGTTAACCCTAAAGTATCCGGGGCATGATGGGCTTTCTCAATTCCAACAAAAGCTAAAACCTGCTCTGTATCTGTAATAGCTACTGCTTCATAACCCCCTGCGTCAAAAATAATTTGGGCTGTTTCCTGGGCCGAGCGGCCATCAAGTCCATGCCGTAAGAAGGGTAATGTTTTGGTAGCAATGTCCAGAGCCTTATGGGATTGTTCCGCTCCCACTTGTTCTTGAGTACACATAGCCGTTTTAACAATTAACATAAAGATAGCGATACCTAAAGAATTAACAACAATCATAGGTATACCAATGGCATCTACTAATTCTCTAGCCATCCCATAGGGCTTGGCTGTAAGTAAAATAATCACCATCTGCATGACTTCCCCTACTACGCCAGCCACTAAGGCCACCCACCAAGGAATCAGTTTTTCGGGGTAATAACGATGAACCATTCCTGCTAATAAGCCTTCGCAGATATTTGCAATTCCACAAGAAAAAGCAGTAAAACCGCCTAATAAATAGCGATGACCACCAGCAATAACTCCCGCAACAATTCCCATAGCAGGGCCGCCAATTAATCCTGCAGCCATTACGCCGATTACTCGAGAATTAGCTAATGCATCGCCAACGGGAATACCCGCATAGGTTCCTAAGATTCCTATCATGCCAAAGACGATGGTGATCGTTGCTTTTTCACTAAAACTTCCTTGTCGGTAAATCATCCTGCGAAATATTGAGAACTGCGATAACAAAAAGGCAGAAGTTGCAGCAACACTCATCCTTTCTACCATTTCCCATAACAAAAAACTATCCATATCATCACCTCATACAAGGATTTCTTATTGTTCTTTTCGTCGACATCAGTCAAATTCCTGTTTAAAATAAGATATTACATTATAGGAAGGTCATTTTGTGGTATAATAAAAACCATCTAAAAATCGTAAAGTTGGTGCATTATGTTACATACTGATATTCCTATACTAATCGCAAAGGAGCTTACTATTAAAGTTCCTCAAGTAGTCGCCACCATTCAGTTATTGGATGAGGGTAATACGGTTCCTTTTATTGCGCGTTACCGCAAAGAAGTAACTGGTGAGCTAGATGAAGAGCAACTTCGTATTACAGAAGAGCGCTTACAGTATTTGCGAAATCTCGTTAAACGCCAAGAAGATATACTAGCTAGTATTGAAGAGCAGGGCAAACTAACACCTGAACTAAAGGTAGCGATTACTTCCGCTAGTAAGCTCCAGGAACTAGAAGACTTATACTTGCCCTTCAAACAAAAGAAACGTACTCGTGCCCAAATTGCCAGAGAAAAGGGTCTAGAACCTTTAGCTGAAATTATCATGGACCAACAACTGACAACGGGGACACCACTTCTTATTGCTGCAGACTTTGTTAATGCAGAGAAAGAAGTAAATACACCAGAAGATGCCCTCAGTGGTGCCCTTGATATCATTGCGGAAACAATAAGTGAAAAAGCAGATATTAGAGCCGATATGCGTAAGCAGTTGTGGAAAACAACTGAAGTCTGTACTGAGATGGCAGTTCCAGAAGAGGACGGTAAAGAATTTCTCACCTATAAAGAATATCGCGAACCTGTTAATCGCATTCCATCTCATCGCATCTTAGCGGTTAATCGGGGCGAAGATAAAAAAATACTTAAAGTCTCCCTTTTAGCACCTCATGAAACCAATGTGGAACTTATAAACCGTAAGGTCAATACTGGCAAATCAATTTTCACCGATTGTATTTCATCTGCCATAGCAGATGGCTACAAGCGCTTATTATTCCCTGCCCTAGAGAGAGAAATCCGTTCTCTCCTTACCGAAAATGCAGAAAAGCAAGCAATTCGCGTATTTAGTCTTAATCTGCGTCAACTACTTCTTCAACCTCCCTTTGCGGGCCATACCGTTATGGGGCTAGATCCGGGGTACCGCACAGGTTGTAAAATGACAGTAGTAAGCCCTACGGGTTCCGTACTGGACACTAATGTTATCTATGTAACCATGGGAGAGGGACAAAAAGAAAAATCAACTCACATTGTATTAGATGCAATAAAAAAACATGGCGTAACTCTTATTGCCATTGGTAATGGTACAGCCTCTTATGAAACAGAGGAGTTCACCGCGCAGCTGATCAATACACATCAATTGCCAGTTCACTATCTAATTACAAATGAAGCAGGGGCTTCTATCTATTCCGCCTCGAAATTAGCAAAAGATGAACTACCTGATCTAGATGTTACCCTACGAGGAGCAGTGTCTATTGCCCGAAGAGTACAAGATCCTTTAGCCGAGCTAGTAAAAATTGATCCCAAATCCATTGGCGTTGGCCAATACCAACATGATGTCAACCAAAAGGAATTAAGTAATACTCTATCTAACGTAGTAGAATCTGCTGTTAATCATGTTGGCGTTGAATTAAATACAGCTTCTATTGAATTACTCAAACATGTTTCAGGTATTAATGCTACTGTTGCCAAAAACATTGTAGCTTACCGAGATGAAAATGGCACCTTTAAAAGTCGATCTCAGTTATTAAAAGTGCCTCGTTTAGGACAATCTACTTTCATTCAATGTGCTGGTTTCCTTCGTATTAAGAATGGGGAGGCGCCTCTTGACAATACACCTGTTCATCCTGAATCCTATAAACTGGCAGCCGCTATTTTAGCTAAACTTGGCTTTACCCCTAAGGATTTAAAAGATAAAGAGACGTTGCAAACAATACAAGATGAAGCTCAAAAAGCAAATGCCGCTACTCTTGCAGCAGAATTAGAAGCAGGCGAGCCTACCGTTCGAGACATTTTAGCAGCACTTGCTAAGCCTGGTCGTGATCCGAGGGAAGATTTACCGGCTCCTATGACGCGAAAAAATATTGTTAAGCTCTCTGAGTTAACCCCTGGATCCATCGTCAAAGGTACCGTACATAACGTGACTGACTTTGGCGTATTTGTAGATATCGGCATTAAAACAAATGGCCTTATCCATCGTTCAGAACTCAGCCACAAACCCTTCCGCCATCCATTAGATGTTACTTCTGTAGGTGACATCCTAGAGGTAATGATTCTTAGCGTGGATGAAAGCCGTAATCGCATTGCTCTAAGTTTAAAACAGGCAAAAACAGTCGAAGGCAAGCAATAGCATATACTTTCTAATGATAAGACAACAAAAAAGCCGATTGCATATGCAATCGGCTTTTTTGCGGAATCAGAAAGTATAACACTTTCTTGATTCCAAGTAAGAACGACTAAGGCTTCTGCCTGCGTCCGTGGACTTGGCACAAGCCAAGTCTTTTCTTATTATCTATATCGATCTCGGTCTCTATCTTTGTCTTTATTCTTATATTTATCCCATAAGGTACGCCCTAGCATAACCACGCCACCAATTAGCAGCAGGTTTATAATCATGCCAAACAAAGAAGACATTCCTCCACCCATGCCGCCAAAACCAAACATATTCCCTAACAAACTACCTGCTAGGAAACCGCCGCCAAACATACCGGCATTCCGCAGAAAACCACCTGAAGAGGATTGATTTTGGGTATTGGATTGTACTCCAGAAGCTGCAGTTGGAGCTTTATCACCAAAACTATTTGCAGGAGCCGAAGGTTTGTAACTTCCACTCGAACTGTCTGGAGCTGTTGATTTAACAGAAGAACTGCTTGATGAAGGTGCCGAATAAGACTTAGTACCTGAAGAAGAAGATTTACCTGAACTACTCACAGCAGCAAAACAGACTGTACTTACTAATAACATAAGCATCATTGTTAATACTATTATCTTTCGCATAAACGAATTACTCCTCCTTATGCACTTTCACATCTTCCGGGAAAGCATAAATAGCCGACAAATTCGGTAACTCACCAACTAAATAACGATCAATATCATGAATATCAATAAAGAAGGAGCAATTTATCTCTAAATATCCCTGTTCTTTATCTTTCGTCAGTGTTTTTAAATGATCGCGAAGCTTATGACACTCTGCTTCTGATGCTTTCACATCCAAAGTTACCAGGGGCACGCCATAATCGCGCAGCACATCTTGCAAACTTATTCTTTCAGACATAATATTCCCCTTTCCTTTTTACCCTAATAATAATTAGGATGGCATTCTTTCTTCTAAGATGAACATTTTTTAATACTTCAAAAAAACATTCAAGGATACTCTTTGTAAAGATATTCATCCTCACGAGTATATCTATATTATATACAATATACGAAAAAAGAACAGTACTTTCACTATAAATTAGTTTCCCGCTCTATAATCTACATATTTCATCCGCCCAGGCTACTGCTTTTTTATAATAGTCAGGGATATCCTCTTCCTTAATGCCTAAATTAGCAGCATACATAGTAAAATCTGTCCACTCCGCTCTTTCGTAGGATAAGGTTAAACGATACACTTGGCTAAGTTTATTGGTCTCTCCTAATAAAGCACCTTTAACATCTTCACTTATTGGCAGCTCCGCTAAAATAGCTTTAAGAGGCCTTCTAATAAACACATCAATTAAAGAAAACATCCCCATCATAAATAATTCGGGCTCCCGCTCTTTTAAACCGGCCTTTTCAGCAATCAATTCGCAAAATTTAGCCCTAGTCAAGGAAGTAACAAGGATTCCATCTGTCTTATTATCTCCTACTGTACGCATAACAATTAGTGATACCCACTTGAAAATCTCATTTTTTCCGAGCAATACTAAGGCATGTTTTACGGAAGAAATTTCATTTGCTAAAGAAAAAGCCACTGAATTAATAAACCGTAATAATTGGTAAGAGAGAGTAACATCATACATAATAAACTGTTCAATCGCACCAAACTTAAAGTTTTCTTTTTCTAATTCTCGAAGTACGCGAATGACTCGTAATTGATTGACTTTGTTCGTCGGAATATCTTTGCCTTTTAGTACAATTGGTTTGCTGAAAAAGTAACCTTGAAAATAAGCATATCCTAGTTTTAATGCTTGCTCAAAATCCGCCCGAGTTTCTACTTTTTCCGCTAAAAATTTAATACTTCGGTCACCAACATCTTGTATTACCCTTTTTCTATCATGTCCGGTTGTACTTAAAAAATCAATTTTAATAATATCCGCAAGATTTAAAAGTGGTACAAATTTGGGTTGAAAGACAAAGTCATCTAACGCCAGTAAATAGCCCGCCTCTTTTAACTTTTTACAGGCTTCAATTAATTCTATAGTCGGCTCTACATTTTCTAGTATTTCAACGACTACTAATTCTTTAGGTAAAAGCATAGGTATCTCTTTTATTAATAAGTTCTCAGTAAAATTTATAAAAGCACGTTTACCGCCTGTTAGGTTATCCATACCAATAGCAAAGAAGCTATTGCAGATTACGTCCGATGTAGCCTGATCACCATCTTTACAATTGTAAGCATTATCAAGACTATTTCTAAATAGTAATTCATAGCCAAATATTTTTTGGCTCTTGGTAAAAATTGGTTGTCTAGCTACAAAAACATCCATTCTTCTAGCCTCCTTTCTAAAAAATTAAGTCTAAAACAAACCTTCTTAGAATGGTTCTAAGAAGGTTTGCATTCAATTTATTCAACACTAATAATGAAGTAATAATGAGGCTGACCACCTGGATACAACTCAACCTCAATATCAGGAAACTGGTTGGACAAAGCATCGGCCCACTCTTGGGCTCCTTGTTCCGTAAGGTCAGCACCGTAGTATAGGCTCACAACTTCATCTTTTTCCTCGAGTAAAGAGCCTACCATATTTAACAATGCAGTCTTTACATCATCTGCATCTACGATGACCCGATTATCCACTACACCAATAAACTTGCCAGCCGTAACAGTACGACCTTCTACTACGCTATCACGCACCGCTATCGTTACAGCCGCAGCTTTAACTTCAGTGCTGCGTGCTATCATACGCTCTACATTATCCCCAATGGAAAGATTGGCGTCAAAAGCTACAAGCGCGGCTAAACCTTGAGGTACATTCGTTGTAGGTACAATCTCTACCCGATCTCCTAATAGCTTCTTCGCCTGGGCTACTGCCAAGAGAATATTTTTATTATTCGGCAAAATAATATACTTTTCTCCATTGCCCCGATGTACAGCATCAATAAAGTCTTCAACTGGCGGATTCATGGTCTGTCCGCCCATAATGACATTACCAGCGCCCATTTGTTTCATAATCTCAGCTAGCCCTTGGCCTGCCGCCACACTAATGATTGCTATATCATTATGCCCTGGCGACACCGGCAAAAATTCATGGCGCTGTTGATGCTGATCTGCCATATTATCAATTTTTATATCATGTAAGGTCCCCCAAGACATGGCTGACTCTAATACCACCCCAGGGCGTGCAGTATGAATATGTACTTTCATAACAGCATTTCCTTGTGCGACTACTAAGGAATCCCCCAAAGGAAGGAGGATCTTTTTTACTTCCGCCCCACTTAGACTACAATGCTTCACTAAAAACTCTGTACAATAGGGATGAGTGATATCTACTTTTGTCTCTCCAAGGGTAATGGCCTGCAAACTGTTATCAAAATCGGCTTCGGGCCCCGCATATCCTCCACCTAATCCTTCTAGGCAGCCGGTTAAAAATACAATAAGTCCCTTGCCACCAGCATCTACCACTCCTGCCGATTTTAAAATGGGTAATAGTTCTGGGGTTTTTGCAAGTTCTACCTCACCTGCTTCAATTGCATGGGACAAAACATCCATAAAATCTAAACCATCCCGCACTGCTCGGTGAGCACCTTTGGCAATGCCTTTTGCTACTGTAAGAATCGTCCCCTCAACAGGTTTAGAAACTGCGCGATAAGCGTACAATACACCATACTGAAAAGCCTTACCGACTTCAGAAGAGGTAGCCTGCTCTTTGCCAACTAATCCCCGAGCAATACCACGAAAAATTTGGGATAAAATCACCCCCGAATTTCCCCTTGCCCCATAATAGCACTATCTGCAGCCCGTTTACTTAAAGAACCGATACCACTATCAGGTGCTTCTTTTACAGCTTGCGCTACTGCTTTTAACGTTAACAACATATTTGTGCCAGTATCACCATCTGGTACTGGAAAAACATTTAAGTTATTAATATATTCATATTCACGCATAAAAGTTTGATATGATCCAACAATCATACGACGAAAATCATTACCTGTAAGCCATTCAGTCGTTCCCTGCATGATAAATCCTCCCCACCTAAAAAGATTACTTTCTTAGATTTTTTCCTGAAAAACAAGCCCTAATAACCCTGGTCCCAAATGAGCACCCAACACAGAGCCAATTCTTGCAGGTAATATAGGAGTATTAGGATACATTCCCTTAATCCGGGCTGCTAATGCTTCCCCTTCTTCTGGAACATCGATTTGGCCAATACCAATATATTCCAACGTTTGATACTTTTGCAGTTCGTCTAGCATGCGATTTATGACCCGCTGCTTGGTACGAACCTTATCTATTACAGCAATTTTTCCATCTACTAAATGCAATAATGGTCTTATTTGTAAAATACTGCCGAATAATGCGGCAGCTCCCCCAATACGTCCACCTTTATATAAATACTCTAAAGTATCAGGAATTAAAAAGGTGTGGGTAGCTTTTGCCATTACCTCAACAGTAGCAACGATTTCCTTCGCATTACAGCCTGAGGATGCCATTTCTAGTGCCGCCTTAGCCATCTGTACCATACCGACAGATGCAGTTGCTGAATCCAGTACATGGATATGTTCTTCATCTAACATCTTTGCAACAGATCGGGCTCCTTCTACCGTGCCACTTAATCCTCCCGATACAGTTATGATAATAATCTCTTTACCTGCTGCAATGAGAGGTTTACAAACTTCGATAAAATCACCTAGAGCGGGCTGGGAAGTCATAGGATGTAGCTTTTTATCTTTACTTATTTGAAACAATTCTTTAGTTGAAATTTCATTTTCTTGCCATTCCTGATCACCGATTCGCACCTTTAAAGAAACTATATGTAAATTTGGATGCATTGCAAGCATTTCTGCTGGAACTTGCCCAATGCTATCAACAACAATGTGTATTTGCGACACAATTAAACTCCTCTCAAGTTAAGTAGACTTTTGCCTACTACATAAGCCATCAACCCAGTATATTTTTAAGTTTCTTTCTTATACTTATGTTACATTTTATCAAAAAATTCGCTATAAATACACAAATTTTTTCTGTTTGTCCTTTGCAGAGCAATTATTTCATTCAAAAAGGAAATTTGCCAAAAACCGCGAAAGTACTATTAATTGTACGATAAATTCTTCAAAGAATTTTGTTAATTTACATTATAAGTTTTTAATATAAAACAAGTAAGACAAAAGGAGCACAGCATGGAAAAAGATCTACTATTTGCATTAGATATTGGAACACGTAGTGTCGTCGGCCTAGTCGGCGAAAAAGTAGATAATAGCATTCGTATTATAGCCTCTGAACGCCTAGAACATCATACAAGGGCTATGATGGATGGCCAAATTCACGACGTTCCGGAAGTAGCAAACATTATCGCACAAGTAAAAGCTAAATTGGAAGCCTCCTGTGGCCCCTTACGAAAAGTATCGGTAGCAGCAGCTGGACGGGCCCTATGTACAATTAAATCTAACGCTGAAATTGATGCAGGCGAACGTGGTATTCTAACTGCTAGCGATGAACATTCTTTAGAATTAGCCGCCATTCAATCAGCGCAGCACAAGCTAGCTACTTCTAATACAATTACAGATCCTACCTCTTACTATTGTGTTGGTTATAGTGTTGTCAGTTATACTCTTGACAATACACCTTTAAAGACCTTAGTGGGACAACGAGGAAAAATAGCTACGATTGAGCTAATTGCCACTTTTCTCCCTAGACAAGTTATTGATTCCCTACAATCGGCTCTTAAAATTGTAAATTTAGAAATGGCTACCTTAACATTAGAACCGATTGCAGCCATTAACGTACTCATTCCCCAAACTATGCGCCATCTAAACTTAGCATTAGTTGATATAGGTGCAGGTACTTCTGATGTAGCTCTCACCAAGGATGGTTCAATTACTGGCTATGGTATGGTCCCCTGCGCTGGTGATGAAATCACCGAAGCTATTTCCCAGCAATATTTGCTAGATTTCAATGTAGCTGAAAAAGTTAAACGCCAACTAAATGATCCCGAAAATCAAACTATCCGTTTCAATGACGTATTAGGTTTGGTACAAGAAGTACCTACCAAGGAGATCACTCAACGTATTGAGCGCCATGTCGCCGAATTATCTCAGGCTATTGCTAAAGAAATTTTGATGCTTAATGTCACGCCACCACAAGCCGTACTTTTAATTGGTGGTGGTTCCCTGACTCCTATGTTAGCAGAAGCCTTGGCCCAATCCCTTGACATTCCAGCTCCTCGAGTTGCCGTTCGCCGTCCTGATGCAATAGAAGGAATTAGCCAAATCCCAGATGACCTTTGCACGCCCGACGCAGTTACTCCTCTTGGTATTTTGAGACTTTCTGCCAGTCGCACCCTCAATTTTATAAATGTTACATTAAATGAGCAACCTCTCCATCTTTTCAATCTTGGGCAACTGACCATCGCCGATGCACTACTTGCTGCTGGAATAGATATACGAAGTTTGCATGGTCGACCTGGACTAGGTATCACTATCACAATTAACGAGGAAACCCACTTTTTCCCTGGGACCCATGGTACACCCAGTCTTATTGAACTAAATGATACTAAAACCGGCCTATCTGAACAAATCAAAGAAAATGATACTATCAAAATAACAAAAGGTACCTCTGGAACAGTTCCGACCCTTTGTCTTCGCGATGTAGTTAACGTTTTACCGCCTTATACAGTTTCTATTAACGAAGAGCTTTACGATATACATCCTATCATTACCGTAAATGGCATTCCAGCTGAACTAGACACTCTTTTAGCTGATCGGGATCATGTTACCTATCGCTTACCAACAACTCTAGAGCAGGTATTGACGGTCACGGACAATGTAGTAGAAATAACCCCTTATCGTTATATTATTAACGGCAGCGAACGCGAATACAATGTGTGGCCCAAATATAGCATTAACGGAGTCTCTGCCCAGAGTACTAGCTCCGTAAATAAAGATGATATTATTCTTACTGGCGTACTTTCTGAACCTACAGTTGAGGAATTGTTAGGATTAGATAACTATGAGGAAAATTTTATTACCGTCTTATTTAATAAAACCAACTGTAGCGTTCCCTTACGGCGCTTTACTATTATAATGAATGACAAACCGGCACAAGCAACGGATACTGCTCACAATAACAGTATCATTAATTTTTCATGTACTGACCAAGAACATCCTATGGTTACTGATGTTCTACTTGCCGCGGATTTTGATACGAAAACCTTACCTCCTGGCAGTACTGTAAAAATTCATTTAAATAAACAACCTACAGAATATACTTCTCTTGTTAAAAACGGTGACGAAATCGATGTTTTTGTTACATCTCGATAATATTTCGCCAGCACGTTTACTTCCGTTCATTTTTTTACGGAATCAGAAAGTAGAACACTTTCTTGATTCCAAGTAAGAACGACTAAGGCTTCTGCCTGCGTCTTAGGACTTGGCCGAAGCCAAGTCTTTTCTTATATTTTAGCAAATTGTGACATACATCACATTCATTCTTCTTCTATAACGCTATAATAAGTTATGTAATAAAAAGAATGTAAGGGGGATTTAAATATGAGTATGTTCTGTCGTCAATGTGAGCAAACTGCAGGTGGTACAGGCTGTACCAAAGTAGGAGTCTGTGGTAAAAACGAGGATATTGCCAGTCTCCAAGATACCCTTGTTTTTGGTTTAAAAGGAATTTCCGCTTATGCTCACCACGCTCGGGAACTAGGCGCTAGAGATGAACAAGTTGACGCTTTTATGCATGATGCTTTATTCTTCACTCTAACTAACGTTAACTTTAGCTTAGAGCGCCATATTGAAATGGTGTTAAAATGTGGTGAAATGAATCTTAGAATTATGGAAGTTTTAGATAATGCTCATGTTGCCCGTTATGGTTCACCAGCACCTGCACAAGTATTTACGGGTACTAAAGCAGGTCACGGTATTGTCATCACTGGACATGATCTATTAGATCTTGAAGAATTATTGAAACAAACAGAAGGAACAGGCATTAATGTTTATACTCATGGAGAAATGTTACCTGCTCATTCCTATCCTGAACTTAGAAAATATAAACACTTAGTAGGTAATTTTGGTACTGCATGGCAAAATCAGCGCACAGAGTTTGAAAATTTCTCTGGTGCTATTTTGGTAACAACAAACTGTGTAATGCCTCTAACTGAAAACTGTACTTATGGTGACCGCATTTATATGCGTAACATTACCGGTTTACAAGGTGGCAAACAAATTCTTGATCGTGATTTCTCTGAAATCATTGCTCATGCAAAAGCACTACCAGCATTAACTGAAACTGCTGGCGATTATACAATTGCTACTGGTTTCCATCACAATGTAATTCTTAGCTTGGCTGATAAAATCGTGGATGCTGTTAAAGCGGGAAAAATTAAACGTTTCTTCTTGATCGGCGGTTGCGATGGCGCAAAAACTGGCCGCAATTACTACACTGAAATTGCCCAAAAAGTTCCGAAAGATTGCGTAATCCTTACAGTTGCTTGCGGTAAATATCGCTTTAATAACATTGACTTTGGTGATATCGATGGTATCCCTCGTCTACTGGATTTAGGACAATGTAATAATGCGTTTTCTGGTATCCAAGTAGCGGTAGCCTTAGCTAAGGCCTTTAACTGCGGCGTTAATGATTTACCTCTTTCTTTTGTCTTATCTTGGTATGAACAAAAAGCAGTGGCTATTCTCTTAACGTTACTTCACTTAGGAGTCAAAAATATTCGCATTGGCCCTACACCACCTGCTTTCATCTCTCCAAACGTATTCAAAGTATTGAATGAATCCTTTGGTCTACAACTCATCACAACCCCTGATGAGGACTTAAAAGCCATTCTTGGTTAACATAAGAAAGACTTGGCTTAGGCCAAGTCCTCAGACGCAGGCAGAAGCCTTAGTCGTTCTTACTTGGAATCAAGAAAGTGTTATACTTTCTGATTCCGCAAAAAGATCCTGGATGAATTTCATCCAGGATCTTTTTATACTCTCTTTAGGATAAAGATAATAATTTCGTTAAATAGGCTACATCAAGAATTCTAACCTTATGACCATCGAAATCAATGATTTTATCTTTTTTTAAGGAGCTTAGCGTTCTTGTAACGGTTTCTCTTGTTGTACCTACCAAACTCGCTAAATCCTGCCTTGATAAGTCAAGATCAATCTCAATAACACCACTTTCTAATTTATGACCTTGTTCCTGACTTAATCGCAATAATACCTCTACAGTACGTGACATAACATCATGCAACGCTAGATTTTTGATTTTCTGCTGGGCATAAATTAAGCGTTGGCTTAATGCTTTAATTAGCTGCAAGGCTAATACATTATTTTTAAGGACAAGCTGCTCCAAATCCACATTACGAATCATTCCAACACAAGAAGGTTCTACTGCTACTGCTGTTGCTGGATAGGGCTGATTATTAAACATCAAGACTTCCGCAAAAATTTCACCTGCACCTAAAATTTTGATAATATGCTCCCGACCATCATCTGAGGTTCTTAGCACTTTTACTTTGCCACTTTTTACGTAATGAAATCCTTCCCCAGAATCACCTTCTAAGAAGATAATATTACCTTTACCGAAACGCCGTTCAACTGTATGATTGTGAATAATTCGCAATTGTTCCTCTGGTAAATTTAAAAACACAGGTATGTCTTTTAGATAATCTAATTCGTCCGTTTTATTCTCCGTCATATTCATTCCCACACCTCTATCTTCTAAACTATCCTTATGAATAAATATTCTATAAAAAAAGCAATTTTCCTTTAATAATTAGTAGTCTTAACACGCAAGATAAGAAAAATGCTACGCGTCCTTTTTGAATCACAAAGACACAAAGGTCACAAAGGGGTTCTATCCATTTCATTCCCATCTACTTTGTGTGCCGCGATAGCGGCATTGTGTCTTTGTGGTTCAACCTTTTTAACTAGAAACTTATAAATTCTGATTCCGTAAAAAAGACCACTCGTCTTTTTTATTCACTAAACAAAAACGGATAGGAAATAATCTGATACCCTTTCGCTGCTGCACTTAACTGGGCTAATTCCAGCTTCTCGTCAGCAATATGCATATCTTCTTGACACCCCGGACCAAAACCAATCGTCGGCACCTTCGCCATACCCGCTGAATAACTACCATTGGTAGAAATCTGATAGCAGGAAAGTTTAGGAGATAAACCAGCCCTGGTTAACGCCGCTAGTGAGCGACTTACTAATTCATGTTCAGAAGGTATCATCCATGCAGGAAAAAAGCGTTTTCCCGTCAGGTATTGCCCAGTGTAACATTCAATACCAGCTTCTACAATACCTACTTCGGCTTCAAATCCAACATCCTCAGCTCGTAAAAATTCAATAACTTTATGAAAAGGTTCTAAAATTGCCTCTTCCGTCTCTCCTTGTACTATATACCGATCAAATGTTGCCCAGCATTTATGAGGTACTGTGGAACTACTTGGAGAAGGGGCGGAAGCTATATGAATTAATTCTAGGCTACCTTGCCCTAAAGACTCTTTGGAAAAGGTAGCCTGTTTTAACATTTCTTGCACTAGTGATAACATCTTATATCCGGCATTTTTACCTGCCGAAGCAATTGCTGAATGAGCTGCCTTTCCTGAAGTCATGGCAATGATTTGGGCCCGCCCCCGTTGTCCATGACAAATGTTTAGTCCTGAAGCCTCGCCGATGATGACATAATCGGGTTTAATCACCTGCATAACTTGGCGAAATGCTAGGCCTTCAAATTGCTCTTTCCCAACGGTACCTGAAACAAACACCGAACCGGCTAACTGTGCCTTATGCTGAGCCAAAGGTGCCAACCCGTAAACCATAGCCGCTAAGGCCCCTTTACTCACAGCACCCCTACCATAAAGATACCCCTCTTCTACTATCCCTTCGAAGGGCTCGTTTATCCACTCTTCACTCCCACTTACAGGTATGGTATCGATATGCCCATCATATAGCAACTTAGGACCTGATTTTTCGCCGCGGATTTCACCAATTACATTTCCAACTCCATCTACCCAGGCACGGTCATACCCTAATGTAAGCATTCTCTCTACGATATAATCCGCTACTTCCTGTTCTTGTCCAGTATAACTAGGAATTTGGATTAATTCTTGGCAAAAACCAATCATTTTCTCCTCATCCACTATACCAAAGGGTGGGATACTCTTTTTATCTTCCATACATCCATGATCTCCTTATATTTCAGCATTTTTCAAATTATATGTTATGATTGCTAACTCTCGCTTCATAAGAAAAACGCTACGCGTCCTTTTTGAACCACAAAGACACAAAGGTCACAAAGGGGTTCTATCCATTTCATTCCCATCTTCTTTGTGTGCCGCGATAGCGGCATTGTGTCTTTGTGGTTCAATCTTTTTTACTAGAAACTTATAAGTTCTGATACCATAGGAAAGACTTGGCTTGTGCCAAGGCCTTGGACGCAAGCGGAAGCCTTAGTCGTTCTTACTTGGAATCAAGGAAGTGTTATACTTTCTGATTCCGTAAAAAAAACTACTGATAGCTCAATTTTTTGTTATAATAAAGGTTGCACAGTATAACAATATATACTAAGGAGCGAACAAGCTACTATGAATATTCATTTACCTACTATACTTATTATCATACTGATACTATACAGTGCCGTCAATTTTTATATTGGCATACGCGGATGGCAAACTTTCTCTACTAGATCTTCACCTATTTTTCGCCTATTTTATCTCTTAATTTTTGGCATCTGTGCATTATCTTATCCACTAGGAAGTTTAATACAAACTCTTTCTCCTTCTACCCTTGGTGATAACCTCACCTACGCTGGCTCTTTTTGGCTAGGTATGATCTACTATTTATTGATAGCTACCCTTTTCATTGATCTACTACGTGTCTTACATAAATATAAACCTTTTTTGCCCAAGAGGGCAACACAACATCCTTTTTTCGTAGCTACCGTTATATTTTGGCTGACGACAGGTCTAATCCTTTATGGAACTTGGAATGCCCGCCACCCGGTAACGATGAATTACGAAATTACGATTCCAAAAACTACAGGTTCCCTAGAAACTTTACAAGTTGTCATGGTCTCTGACATTCATTTAGGAAAAATTATTGATAATCGACGTTTAACAAAAATAGTGAACCGCATTAACCAACTTGAGCCCGATATTGTTCTTATTGCTGGCGACATCATTGACAATCAAGTAGATGTTCTCCCAGATCAAAATATGATCGAGAATTTTAGCAGGCTTCATCCCAAGCTTGGCACTTATGCGATACTCGGTAACCATGAATATTTTGACAAACAGCCCGATCGTGTTATTCAATATATGGAACAAGGTAACGTCCATATACTTCGGGACCAGTGGGCCATTGTTGCAAATAGCTTTTACGTAGTGGGCCGAGATGATGTATCTAAACAACGTTATACAGGAATTAAGCGGCAAGATTTGGCTTCTGTTATGATGGGCATTGATCACAGTTTACCGATTCTCTTACTCGATCATCAACCTACCAGTCTAGAAGATGCGGTTAATCAAGGTGTTGATCTACAACTATCAGGTCATACTCACTTAGGGCAACTATTCCCTAACAATTTAATTACTAAAAAGCTGTATGAATTAGATTGGGGCTATTTATCTAAAGAAAATTTACAAGTTATTGTATCCTGTGGAGTAGGCACATGGGGCCCCCCCATTCGCATTGGAAATCGTCCAGAAATTATCAATTTGACAATTCACTTTGTTAATAATAAAGATTGACCTTCAACCCTTCTCATGCTACTATATATTCAAATAGAATATGTATCCCTGCAAGGGGAGTAGCTGTACAGCATATGTCGTCAATACGGATTATCCCGGCGATGCTGGCAATAAATTATTGCAAGCCAGACCTTGCCTCATGTTCCATAATATGAGGTAGGGTCTGTTTATATTACCTAGCCTACGTGATTCAATTAAAGGAGGTTTTTTCAATGAATAATCTAAAGACAACCTTGTTATTAGCTGCATTAACAGGTATATTAATGGCAATCGGCGGCCTATTCGGTGGTAGATCTGGAGTTGGGGTTATGCTCTTAGTTTCCCTTGCCATGAATCTTGGTAGTTACTGGTTTAGCGATAAAATCGTGCTGTCAATGTACAATGCACGAGAAATTACCCCGGAGCAAGGACCTGATCTATTTAAGATGGTCGCAAATCTTGCCCACAGAGCAAATCTTCCCATGCCTCGAGTTTATGTTATTGATACCGATGTACCAAATGCTTTTGCTACTGGTCGCAGTCCCCAATATGGTGTAGTAGCGGTTACTACAGGGATCATGAAAACCTTAACCTATGACGAATTATCAGGAGTCGTTGCCCACGAACTAGCCCATATTAAAAACCGCGATACACTTATTAGTACAATTGTTGCCTCTATTGCTGGTGTCATTACCTGGATTGCTCATATGGCTCAGTGGTCTGCTATGTTTGGTATGGGTCGTAATGATGAGGAGGATAATGGTGGTATTATTGGTACTCTGTTTACCATTATTTTAGCCCCTCTAGCGGCAACCCTAATTCAATTAGGAATTTCCCGTTCAAGAGAATACCTCGCTGACCAAGCTGGCGGAAAAATCTCAAATAATCCCTTGGCTCTGGCCAGCGCCTTAGAAAAAATCGATTATTATGCGAAACATCAAGTGCTGCCCTCCTCTACACCATCCACTTCCCACTTATTTATCATTAATCCCTTAAGCGGGGCAGGAAATTGGGCTATGAGCTTATTCAGCACCCATCCAACCACAAAAGAACGGGTAGCTCGTCTTAGAGAGCAGGCAGGCCGTCATTAATTTCCTCCCAGAGTAAAACGATAAAGTTTGAATTCTTCGTGAAGGCTAAAAATATACACTGTTTATCAGTGTATATTTTTATTCTATACAATCTATACTAAAAATTAGCTGTATTTCTGTAATATCTACTCCGTATATGCAGGAATGTCAACCTACATTGTATAATTAAAATAGTCTACGTAAAAAACTAAGAACTCGCGTTTTTAGTCCTTACTTATCGTATTTGAAAGGAGCTTATCACACATATGGCATTATTAAATGAAAACTACTTAAAACTCCCAGGCAGCTATTTATTTGCCGAAATAGCGAAAAGGGTAACTCAATTTAAAGCAGAAAATCCTGAAGCAAACATTATTCGCTTAGGAATCGGTGATGTTACAAAACCTTTAACACCTACTGTCATTGAGAGCTTACATAAGGCAGTCGACGAAATGGCAAATGCTGAAACCTTTAGAGGTTATGGTCCAGAGCAAGGTTATAATTTTCTAATTAAGAAAATTATAGAAACAGATTATATTCCTAGAGGTATTACCTTAGATGAAGATGAAGTTTTCGTTAGTGACGGTTCAAAAAGTGATGTAGGTAATATTCAAGAAATTTTCGGTGTACATAATAAAGTCGCTATTACGGATCCCGTATATCCTGTATATCTAGACACTAATGTAATGGCTGGCCGAACAGGCACTATTTCAAACGGAGTCTTTGAAAATGTTACTTATTTACCTTGTAATGCGGAAAACAAATTCATCCCTGAATTACCGAAAGAAAAGGTAGATCTTATTTATCTATGTGTTCCTAACAATCCAACAGGAACTACTCTTTCTAGAGGTGAGTTAAAAAAATGGGTGGATTACGCCAAAGCAAATAACTCCATCATCTTATTTGATGCTGCTTATGAAGCCTATATTCAAGATCCAGAACTTCCTCATAGCATTTATGAAATCGAAGGCGCAAAAGACGTTGCGATTGAATTTAGATCTTTTTCTAAAACTGCTGGTTTTACTGGTACTCGCTGCGCCTTTACTGTTGTTCCTAAAACAGTTATGGGCCTCACCTCCAAAGGAGAACCACACCCTCTGAATAAATTGTGGAATCGTAGACAAACTACAAAGTTTAATGGCGTACCTTATATCATCCAAAAAGGCGCAGAAGCCGTTTATTCTCCTGAAGGCCAAGCTGAAATCAAAGGCATTGTCAGCTATTACATGGACAATGCAAGAATCATTAAAGAAGGCCTCGATAGCATTGGACTGGAAACCTTTGGTGGTGTAAATGCTCCTTATATTTGGTTAAAGACACCAAAAGGTATGGATTCATGGTCTTTCTTTGACAAACTGCTTCATGAAGTCCACATTGTCGGTACTCCTGGAACAGGTTTTGGCCCTGCAGGGGAAGGTTACTTCCGCTTAACTGCTTTTGGTAACAAAGAGGCTACCATAGAAGCGGTGGAAAGAATTAAAACTAAATTAAAATTATAAGAAAAGACTTGGCTTAGGCCAAGTCCTCAGACGCAGGTAGAAGCCTTAGTCGTTCTTACTTGGAATCAAGGAAGTGTTATACTTTCTGATTCCGTAAGAGAAAACAGGGAACGGTTTGAAGACCGTTCCCTGTTTTTTAATTATTTAACTTCGCTACATTGAGTGGAATCACTTATGTTTATGATTTAGTAGCATCATCTGTTTCTGACGCTTCTTCACTGTTAAGAGCCGTTTGATTGCTAGTTTGAGTAAGGCTCACTTCATAGGCAGGTCCAATCTCTGACTTTGTTGAACTATTTTGATTTTTATTAGAATTTTGCGATTGAGATTGGGATTTTTGTTGTGCTTGTTGAATTTGCATTTCAATTTGTTGCATTTGCTGTTCAAGCAACTCAATTTGCTTTGCATTTTTGGTTGCATCTTCGGTTTGCAATTCTTGTATTTGACTCGTAAGACTTTTTAACTGCTTCTGCAATGCAGATACATTACTATCAGAACTAGATTGACTGGTTTGGGTACTGCCGCTAATTGCTATCGACATAATTAGACCTCCCTTTTCTTGCCAGAGACGATATATCTATGGCATGTTTAAATAATAATTTCTTACTTATTTAAACTTTCCAAGAAGCGGTTGCGCTATCAACTGATTGATAATCCTTTTCGTAGGAATTTGCAGCTAGTTCAAGTAATTGTTGAGAAAAGTCTTGACTATCTTGGCTAGGTGGTTTCGCGCCATTGGCAAGAAGAGCTTGTAGGCTTGTCAAATCGTCTGTCGTTACGGTGCCATCTTTCACTTTTTCTAAAAAGGCTGTAAGACTAGAATCAAAATCATTACTTGTGCTAGTACTCTGGCTAGAAACTGTGGGGCCGCTGGCAAGAAGAGCTTGCATACTTGTTAGATCGTCTGTAGTAACGGTCCCATCTTTCACTTTATCTAAAAAGGCTGTAAGGCTAGAATCAAAATCATCGCCTGAGGAAGTACCTTGACTAGGTGCTGTAGGTCCACTGGCAAGAAGAGCTTGCATATTTGTTAAATCGTCTGTAGTAACGGTCCCATCTTTCACTTTATCAAGAAACGCTGTAAGTTTAGTATCAAAATCATTATTTGTACCAGTAGGCCCTGTAGTACTATTAGTAAGAGAAGCTTGCATATTTGTTAGATCTTCTGTGGTAACAGTTCCCGATTTTACCTTTTCTAGAAAACTTCTGAGATCAGAATCAGAGCTGGACTCCCCACTAGTATCGGTTTGCGTGTTTCCAGCATACGTGGCTGACATTGCTGACAGCATAGACATTAATTCTGCAAAGCTGTCTTGTGTGTCAGTACTACTCGTTTTTTTTGTCGAAGAAGTACTATCATCCGTTGCTGTTGTGGTGGTGGATGTTGTTGCACTTGCTTTTGCACTTGCTCTTTTGGCTAGTAATTCCCAATATGCATCATTAGAACTGATAGACGAAATAGACATTAACTTTTCCCCCTTTATATAGTTGGTCTATTTTTTATATCGATGTTTATTATTGGAATTGCCTTTGTTTTTTTGTAATTTATTGTTACTTTTTAAGTTTAGCTTCCAAAGCAACTGTTACTCTAGCCAAAACTTCTTGCCAATCACCAATATGAAGTTGGCGAAAAATACGTATAGTTGGATACCAAGGACTATCTTGCCTCTGGATTTGCCAACGCCAATCAGGATCCATTGGCAAAAGAAGCCACGTTTCTTTTCCCATCGCCCCCGCTAAATGCGCAACTGCCGTGTCTACGGTTATAACAAGATTAATATTCTCAATAAGTCCTGCGGTTTCTGAAAAATCATTTATATATTCATGAAAGTCGAGTACTTCATCCGAAATTGTTTGTAACTCATTAACTCTATCATCTATCTGTAGGCTTATCCAATTTACCGCCTTAATAGAAAAAATCGGTTTAAACGTAGAAAAAGGAATTGATCGGTTTCGATCATTTTTATGATTAGGATTTCCAGCCCAAACTACACCAACTTTATAATTATTTACGTTTATTTCTTTTTCTACAATATTACGCCACTTTTCTATAACGTCATTGTTTACCTTTATGTATGGAATGGATTTGGGAATTGTATGTAAAGTGGTATTAAATAAAAAAGGCAGCGTAGGTAATGGATAGGAAAATTTATATTCTCCTACCATTTTTTCATCCGAATGAATTGTAATATTTTTTAGCGAGCTGGACATTATTCTTTCTAATTGTTTAGGAACTAACAAAATTACTTCAGCAGCTACTTTTGCAATTTCTTTAACATATCTTGAAAAATGTATCGTATCACCAAAACCTTGCTCATGAAATAATACAACTTTTTCTCCTATTAGATCTTCTATTTTCCAATGCCTTAGTCCAGGATCAAAAGAGTCAAATATTTGGCGACGCAATTCATAACGTTTCCAACCTTTCTCATACTGACCCTGAAGTAAGTATAATATTCCCAAAGCGAAATCGGCTTCTTTAAAATTAGGTCTTAGCTCAATAGCCTTACATAGATGAGTCTCTGCTTCTTCTAGACGTTCCAACTGTTTAAGAACCATTCCAAGTCGGAAATGTGCTTCTGGAAAATTTGAATCTAGGTTTATCGCTTCACGCAGGCAAATTTCCGCTTCATATAGAAGGCCTGTCTTATTAAATAATGTTCCTAAATTATAAAGCGCCTCATAATAGTTCTCCTTACACTCTATAGCACGTTGAAGATAAAATTCTGCTTGATTTAGATTATTCATATTTATTAGTAACGCACCAATCGCATTATATGCTTCAGCGTAATCTGACTTCAGCAAGATTGCTTGCCGAAAAAATTCTATCGCTTGCAATGCATCGCCTTTATGTGCGGCTTCAACTCCACTATTAAAATGTGATTGTGCATTCATATTTCTGTATTTCCTCTCTTTGATGTTATTTTTAAACAAAATGGGAAGCGCTCTCTAAAGAGCCTTCCCATTTCTAGTATCACTATTTTTCTTACTCGAAAATGGAATTATCATTCTACATTTTCTCCATTGTACTTTATAGCTGATTTATATAATTTCCGATTATTTAGCAGCCATATTTTATCGGAGAATTGCTTATCTTCCACCTTTTCTAAGGCTCGCTTCATATCATACATTCTAGCATCCATCATGTCGAGATAATGCAGAATTTCGGCTTCTGGAATCATCGGTCGTTTAGGACTACCAAATTCTGGCTCATAGTGATGAGACAATATCATATGTTGTAACAATAAGGAGACCTCTTGGTCTACCCCCAGCTCAATAGCCGCCTTTTCAATCATTTTTATTCCTTGAATTATATGTCCAAGGAGCTCACCTTCCACGGTATATTCAGAGACAATGCCAAGCTCGCTTGCATTCATCTCGGCTGTTTTCGCAATATCATGCAGAATGATCCCCGCAAATAAAAGATCCCGGTTAAGACCTATATATACTTCACTAACTTTTTTCCCCATTTTCAGCATAGTGGTAATATGATACAAAAGGCCTGAACGAATCGCATGATGATTTTGCTTAGCTGCTGGATATAATAATAGCTTTTCTTTATTATTAGCCACTAAGGTACTAACGATCTGATATATATCCGTATTCTTAATCATACCTATATATTCTTCAATTTCAGCAAACATTACTTCTGGACTATAAGGAGCTACTGGTACAAAATCACCAACGTCAAGGTTATCTTCCTCAGTAGCCATTCGTATTCTATCGACCTTAAGTTGCAACCGATTCTGCCATTCGGAAATAGTGCCTCGTACCCGAACTAACATACTAGAGACGTATTGGGGCTCGGTTTCTAGACTATAATCCCAAAGTTTAGCATTGATTTCACCTGTCTGATCTACCAATGTCAAATCAAGATAGTTTTTTTGATTGCTTGTAGTTTTATATTCAGCGGCCTTCACTAAAAAGTAACTTTGCACCAAATCGCCCGATTGAAAATCTCTAATTTTTTTATTTTCCATCTCGCCTCTCCCATATTCTTTTAATTTTCACTTGATTTTGTTCCAATAACCGGCAAATGAATATCATATCTCATACAAATCATGCGAATGCATACCGTAACTAAAAAGCACAAATACATGGCACCATTACCTTGCATAGAAGGCTTGGCATAGAAAAAACATATGGCACCGGCTATGGAGGCCACTGCATAAACTTCCTTTTGAAAAATAAAGGGAATATCCCGTACAAACACATCACGGATTACACCGCCACCTACACCACTTAATACAGCCATGGTAACAGTAATAAATAATCGATGATATTCATAGGTAATTGACAAATTGGCCCCCGCTGCCGTAAAAGCTCCTAGGCCTACTGCATCACAAATTAATATAATATTATTGAATTTACTAATCCATTGATATCCGACACAAACCACAATCGCTGTAATCAAGCTTATGATTGTAAATAGGGGAAATACGAAGGCAGTTGGTGGTGTGACACCGATAAGCATATCCCTCACAATACCTCCACCTACCGCAGTTGTCAGCGCCAACATAAATACACCAAAAACATCAAGTTTCTTTTCAATTCCAATCAAGGCCCCTGCTGCTGCAAAAGCCACCGTTCCAATAATTTCAAATAAATTTAATACACTCACACTACTGCTCCCTTTTTTCCTAGGAGGTCAATCCGCATCATTATCAATATTATCCATAATCCGCCAACTAACTGCATTGACAGAAGACTCTATACTCAAACGACTTACAATTTGCTCCATAGATTTGTCTGTACGCTTATTGGCAACAAATTGTGCCACGACTTCTACCATCTCTGAGTTTTCCAAATCTTCACTATGAATTGCTCTCAGCATTACAGGTTCCTCATGCGCAATATGTAACAATAAATTCCGCACATGAACTTCTCCTTCTGCACGACATACTGCACGGAAAAAATAGCGTATTTCTGTATCTTCCATAAGCATAGGCTTGTCGTTGATGATACGTGCTAACGGCCTTAGTAAAACGTTAGCAATTAAGATCACTATCATTCCAACCCCTGCATGCAGAATAAACCCCATCCCAGTAAGAGTACCTACTGCTGCTACACACCACATGGTTGCCGCTGTGTTCATGCCTCGAACATTGAGGCCATCCCGCATAATAACACCAGCCCCCAAAAAACCAATGCCAGTGACTACTTGGGCTGCAATTCTAGTAGGACTGGCCTCATTTGGTGTTAATAAACCCAGCATCACGAACATAGCAGCTCCTACACAAACCAAGGCATTGGTTCGAATCCCTGCCATACGCTGCCGCCTTTGACGTTCAAAACCAATGGCTGCACCAAAAACTAAAGCCGCACTCAAACGTAAAGAAAAATCTATAACATCCATATTTCACCTCAATCTATTTTATCGACACATCTAACAATGTATTCTTTTTTTCAATACTTGGCCTACGGTCCTTATTTTAGGTGTCTTAATTACTATGCTTTCCAACAACCCTATTGAAATGCACTTTTTCTAAATTCCATACTAAATTCATAAATTCCTGCAAATAAAACTCCAAGAAAAACTTGCTCACGCAAGCTCCTCTTGGAGTTTAAGATATTATCCTATAAATAGGTTAATACAGTAGACTTTTTCCAGATACTAAGACCGATATATTAGGCTTTAGGCGAATGCACTACCAGTAATCGGCTTATAAGGAAAAGTGGTTCTATCACTGGCCTGCATTACTAAGCTATTAAGACCTGAAAAGGCGTCTTTATCAATAGGAGTGCTTATACCGTACATAACTTGCAAGGCTGTAACAACCTCGTCTAAAGCTGCATTACCTGCCCGTTCCCCAATACCAGCAACGGTTGTGCTGGCTAAAGCTGCTCCAGCATGCAACGCGACTATAGTATTGGCACTCGCTAATCCAAAATCATTATGCATGTGTACTTCAACGGGCAAAGGACAGCGTGGAATTAGCTCTTGGAAAATAGTGTGGGTAATCAAAGGGTTAAGGCAACCTACCGTATCTGCATAACGAATGTGGATTGCCCCCAGCCTTGCCGCTACGTCTGCTACTTGCAAAAAATATTCCCGGTCAGCTCTTGAAGCATCCTCAGCTCCCACAGTAACAGTACAACCAAAACTTTGCGCGAATAAGATGGACTGTTCTAATTGATCCAGTACCCACTCTCTGTCTTTTTTCAATTTCTGCTTTATATGCAAATCGGAAACAGGAACGGAAATATGCAAATAGGAAAAGCCACAAGAAATGGACGCTAAAATATCCTCTTTACTGGCGCGATTCCAAGCAATTATCTTTGCTTTCAGTGGCTCCGCTAATACCATTTTCATAGCTTCTTGCTCGTCGCCTCCCATGGCAGGAACGCCAGCTTCAATCCATGAAATGCCCGCCTCATCTAACGCAGTAGCAATTTTCACTTTATCCTGCGCTGAAAAAACGATGCCCGGCGACTGTTCCCCATCCCTAAGAGTGGTATCCACAATTTCTACTCTTCTTACCTTTTGCATACTGATCTATCCTTTCCCTTATACTATTAAAACATCTAGATACGTTAAATTAAATATTTATAAATGGCAAGACGCAATTTCTTTAATGCATTCTATATAGATTCTAGTATATAAAAAATTGAGGTTAAACACCTGCAACAAAACGTTGGTGCTTAACCTCGAGCGTGGAGAATTTCTTACTGCGTTTATAGATCATAGCCTGGTACATTTCCCATAAAGCATTATCATCCACTTCTTTTTTTTCCGCCACAGCCAATTCACGCACCTGCTTTAATAAAATTTGTGCATCCGCTACAGGCAGAATTTGATTCCATTGGCGAAACTTAGCCTGTATGGATGATGTTCCGGAATGTTTACCAATTACCAAACGTCTTTCTAACCCTACTTCCTCAGGAGAAAAAGCTTCATACAACTGTGGATTTTTAACTACTCCATCTACATGAATTCCCGATTCATGTGCAAAAATATCCCGCCCGATAATAGACTTACTACTTGGAACGTTAAGTCCTATAAGGGATATCATCTGTGAACATAGCTGAGCCAACTGCGAATTCACCCCAGACCCTTCGCCTAATAAACTCTTTCGCGCCATTATAAGTTCTTCTATGGCTGCATGCCCGTGTAAACCTATGCCAGCCACTGCTACTGCAATGTCTTTTACACCAGCTTGCAAAGCAGCCAATCCATTCGCACTCGCCAATCCATAGGCATTATGTCCATGAAATTCTAAGGTAACAGGAATTTTTTTACGTAAAAAGGCCATAATCCTAGCAGTAGATAAAGGATCAAGAAGACTATCCCTATCACTATAAATAAAAGTTTCTATCCCATCAATGGGAATATCTCGCCATAGAAAACCGATTTCTTCTAGGGAAAACTGAGAAGCATTTTCTATACAAAGACTTACCTTCATCCCCATCTTTTGGGCTGCAAATAAAGCGGCACAAACCTGACTGATTAAACCTTGCCCCAGATGGGGAGCACAAGAAATAATAATACTTTTGAAACCTAAGGCATTTGCGAGCTCCACTTCTTCCACGGTACCATTGGTTATTCCTCGCATTCGCTCTTTCTCGAATCTAGTAAGCTCTGAAAAGCCCTTTTGTTCCCAGTCCGTTATTATAACATCACTAATTCCTACGGAGAGTTCCTGTAAACCCGATAGTATCCGATTTAGATCTTCCCTATTTAACCCCCTAGCTAAGCCCTCTTGTAAGGTTTGATCAACCCAAATCATGTCTCGCAGCCTCTTTTACCAATATAAACATGGGTTTCTGTCGGCGCCAGCTTCTCTACCCGACCAATTAAATTACCAACTGATAATTCTGCTTCAAGCCAAGGGGGAATATGATTACAGAGGACTTCTAAGCTATAAAATTTCCCCTGACGCAAAAATGGCAATAGCACTTGTTTAGAGGTTATTCCACCACTATTCTCTTGAATCTCTTTAATAGATATATAATAAACTCCATTTTCCCTTTCTACAGGAACAGGTACAGCATTACTGCCTTGAACTGCATTTTCCTGTGCCTTGCTCTCTTCCTGTTCTAAAACATAATCTAGAAAAGACAATGGCTCTCCTTCAAACTCCCAAATACTACATTGCATCTTTTCTAATTCAAAGTAAGGTACACCAACAACAGACTCTCCAACAAAAACCTTACATTGCTCTAAAAAGGGGATTAACTCAGCCATTTGCCTCCGCATTCCAACCATTCCGCCTTGCTTATCCAAAGAAAACTTTTTCTCTCTAAGAATGTCCCAATTACCGAGTTCTTTTTGGTAAATGACAATGGCGCTAGCATCATATAAAGAACTGGTTACACCATTATCATTCATACAGACTGCAATATGCTCTGCCACTGCAACCACTCCTTTCCACAATACGCCTTTAGATTTCTAATCGGCTAACAACATTACCACCTTCAATGTGTTCTTCCATAATCGTTTCTACATCATCAATAGTAACGCCCTTATACCAAACGCCTCCAGGATATACAACAATAATTGGTCCTTGCTCGCAAACACCAAAACAGCCTGTGTTATTTACAAATACCTCTCCACCTAAACCTCTTTCTTCAATTTCTTCGGTAAATTTCATAACAAGATCTACACCGCCTTTGGCATGGCAGTACCCCTTTTGTTGTCCATTAATTCTAGAACTTGTACATACAAATATATGGAACTTTGGCTTATTCATAATATCCTTCCTTTCTTTTTCATATTGCTTTTTTTAATTGTTCTAACGCATACCCTAATCCATCTTCTACGGTGTAACAATACTCAACACTCATAACACCTTGCTCTGATAACCTTTTCTGTCCATGGTAACCAATACGCATGGTTAGTACCGCATCACAGTCAGCAACAGCTTGCATCGCTGCACTCTTTCGCTCTTCATCTGTGTCACAATCGGAAATTCCAGAACAATATTGCTCTGCCTTACGACTCTCTAACAAAGTAAACTCGTTACCCTTTCCTTGGTAAATTAAAAACTCCGTTGCATGGCCAAAATGTAGATCCACTAACTTACCATGCTTAGAAGTAACAGCAATTTTATATGCTTTATCATCTTCCTTGGATTCTAGCGATTTATCTTCGACTTTTGGCTTTGTCATACGAAATTCATTAGATCGATCATTACCAAGTAAACCAATGGCATCCGCTCGGCACTGTTTACAATGTCTCATTTGCTGCATTTCCAGCTGACAAAGATCTCTCATTTCATTAATCTCTTTCATACTGGTCTGAGGGAATGTTTCAAATGCACTTCCTGGAGCAGGAATCAATGGCATGATATTAGTAATAAAAACGCCTAACTCTTTCATTTTTTTGACAACCTCAGGAATATGCTGATCATTAATCCCTTTTACCATTACAATATTAATTTTGACCAGTACTCCATGGGCTACCAGATACGTAATTCCTTCTAGTTGATTTTTTATCATCAATTCAGCAGCAGGAACCCCTGTATAGCTTTTCCCTTCATAATTAACGACTTTATAAAGCTGAGCACCAATGTTAGGATCGAGACAATTCACAGTAACCGTTACATGTTTTATGCCTAGCTCAACCAGTTCCTGAGCATACCTTGGTAACATTAAGCCATTTGTTGATAAGCAAAATATTACATCTTCACCCTTTTCCTGAATCAATTCGATGGATTTTCTCGTAACGTCCCAGTTAGCTAAGGCATCTCCTGGTCCAGCAATTCCAACAACACTAAGATTTTCAATATTTTCTTTAACCCAGGAAAATTTTTGACTTGCGAGTTCTGGCGTTAACACTTCACTCGTTACCCCTGGTCGACTTTCGTTTACACAATCAAATTTACGATTACAATAATTACAGCTAATATTGCACTGGGGCGCCACTGGTAAGTGCATTCGGGCATATTTATGATGCGCATCAGCACTATAACAAGGATGTTTGCTCTCTTCCATACCCTTCACCTCAATTTCCCCCAACAACTGCAGGGTAGTATTTAAATTATCGTTTTTTTAAATTTTGAACCACAAAGGCACAAAGGACACTATAGAACGTTTGAGATTTCCTTTGTGTGCCACGATAGTGGCATTGTGTCTTTGTGGTTCATAAACTTATGATGACTGATAAAATTTTTCATACATGGAGCTCCTGTATGATTTATATTTGTTTTCCAGTAGTGTATTGGTTACTCGGTCCAGAAACATCATAGTACCTGTATAACCTACGGACAAAATGCGTTGCCCTCCCACTCGGTCATGAATGGGAAATCCCAATCTAACTAAGGGAATTCCACCTTTTTCTGTAAGATACTTACCATCTGAAGGACCAATCCCAATATTGACTTTGGCATCCTGGCTAGCAGCTAAAATATGGGCAAAATCAGTTTCAATAAATAAATTGCTTCTCTCTAGAAAATCGGTCACTGCTAGCCCAACTAATTCATTTAGCTTGCCACCTTGACTACCCGTAGCCACGACTGCTGGGAAAACTCCATTTTCAACACAAGTTTTGGTTACCGCATAGACCATCTCCGGTTCACCAAAAATAACACATCTTCCTTGAAAATTATATTTATGCGAATCAATCATCGCATCTAGCAAACGTCCACGTTCTTTTTGCAGACTCTCAGGAACCGTCTTACCGGTTATTTCCACTAACGTATTAATAAAAACATCTGTACTTTCCACACCAATCGGTATGGCCAAATTATATAAAGGAACACCAAATTCATCTTTTAGGTATTTTCCTGGAGATATAGAATCATCCAGTGTAATTCCCATCTGAATGGTAGCTAGGCCACCACCCATCTCTTTTATGTCGACTAGCTTTGTACCACCGTCACTCATTTTGGTGTAAGGGCGAGAAAAAGGGCGATCTAAGGTATCCGAAAAATCAGGGCATAATACATATTCAATTTTCATCAATTCTAAGATACGCTTGATTTCACGAATATCAGCAGGACTCATGTTGGGAATAATCACGTTAACTTTATTATTTTTTTTAGTTGCTGCCGTTAACTGCATTAAAACTCTTTTTACGGTTAGAAAATAGCCTTCAAAATGACTCCCACCATAACCAGGCGTTGCTGCCGTAACAATAGGGAAATCTTCCATTTCTTTATCGATCAGATATTGACCTGTAATTCTCTCAATGTCTTCACCAATGGTCTCGGCCAAGCAGGTTGTTACAATACCAATCAGAGCGGGATGATACACTTTCACAATATTATCTAAGGCTTGTCTGAGATTCTTTTCCCCACCATAGATTGTGCCTTTTTCATTTAGAGAAGAAGATCCTACATCAACAGGCTCATTAAAATGTTCCGCAATATGCCTACGCATATAGGTACTACAGCCTTGGGATCCATGAACAATAACCATGGACTTTTCAATTCCCTTTAAGGCTAAAATTCCGCCCATGGGCATACACATATTACAGGGATTTTCATTCACATCTCGGTAATGGACATGATTTTTATCTTTTTCAGCCATGGTTTGTCACCCCTCTGTCAATGCCTGATTTTGAAAGACTCTTCCATACAGGAGAACAAACCGTAGAGTATACTTCCTCTGCAAAGTTGACAGCACCCTCAAAACCGCTTAAAGGATGTTTTCGGTCATGATTATGATCAATAAAGGCAATCCCTAGCTTATAGGCCAGTGGACGTTCTTTTACACCACCTACTAGTAAATGAGCTCCCTTTTCCATCATGAATCGTTCCAATTCGGCAGGGTTTGCATCATCTAAAATAACAGTTCCATCATCCACTAAATTGTTAATGGTTTCATATTCTTCTTTTCTGCCTGTTTGTGTACCAATCATAACGACATCAATCCCAATTTCCCTAAATTGTTTAACGAGAGAGATGGCTTTAAATCCTCCACCTACATAAATGGCAGCCTTTTTGCCTTGCAGTTTTTCCCGATATCCTTTAATAATGGCTTCTACTCTAGCAGTTTCCTTGGCAATCAAGGCTTCCGCCTTAGCAATCATCGATTTCTCTCCTAAAGTAGCCGCTATTTTTCGTAAGGAGGCTGCTGTATCTTCAATTCCCAAAAATGAGATTTGAATATAAGGAATTTGATAAAGTTCTTCCATTTTTCCCGCAAGATATAACATCGAGCCAGCACATTGTATTATGTTTAGTTTGGCTTTAGGAGCTGACTTCAAAGCTGTATAGTGAGAATCCCCAGTAAAAGTAACATTTAATTCTACACCAATCTGCCGCAAATAATTATGAATAATCCAAGCTTCGCCAGCTAGATTAAAATCGCCTAAATAGTTGATACTATTGGACTTCACTATCGGTTCTGAAGGTTTTATAAGGCGAAGCAGAGCATCTCCCGCTGCCCTATAGCCAGCAGATTTGTTGCCAATAAACCCGCTAGACTCAACAGGTATTACTTCGATATTATGTTTTTGAGAGGCTGCTGTACAGATGGCTTCCAGATCATCACCAATTACACCCACAATACAAGTTGAATATACAAAAACTAATTTTGCTTGATACTTTTCCACTAATCCATCAATGGCTGCGTTTAATCTTTTCGCCCCGCCAAAAATGATGTCTTGCTCTTTTAAATCTGTAGAAAAGCTATTGCGGTATAGCTCAGCGCCGCTGCTTAGGCTGCCGCGAATATCCCAAGTGTAACTAGCACAGCCAATAGGCCCATGTACCAAATGTATGGCATCCGTAATTGGATTGAGCACGACTCTGGCTCCGCAATACACACAAGCTCTTTGACTTACGCACCCAGCAGAACTATCTGTATCACATTGAAGTTGTTTCTTATTCTTGCCTTTTGTAACAATAAATCCATCTCTTTCTGCAATCCTTCCTGCATTATCTTCAGCCATAGTACATCTCACATCCTCTCCAAAAGCAATATGGATAAAGTTAGCTATTCTTGTAAATATAGAGAAAAAACCGTTTGAAACGCGAAGGCGCGAAGATTAGGAAGAATGGAATATAAGAATACTATTCCTTCGTGTTCTTTGTGCATCTTTGCGTTCTTCGTGTTTCAACGTTTTTTCCCGATAATCGAACATCTTCTTTAAATAGCCTACTACTTACATTACTAATTCGAAATCTTCATCTTTTGCATCACGATCAGCTCTATCCAAGAGGGTATTACTGATCATTTCAATCAATCGCATAGCACCTTGGTAACCAACGATTGGCAAGTAAGAATGGACACTTCTATCTAGAATTGGGAATCCTACCCGCATAAAAGGAATATCTTCAGCCCGAGCAATATATTTGCCATAGGTATTACCAATTAATAAATCTACAGGCTGATTTTTAATCCATTGATGCAAGGTAAACAAATCGCCAGCACTTTTAACATTCGCTGTAATTCCTGCAGTTGTTAACATTTCATTAATGTCATCTTCAAAGCTTCCTGCTGCAGAATTAGAAGATCCCCCAGGAGTACCTGTCAGTACATGGACAGGTATCATGCCTAAGCTTAATACAAACTCAGTTATACCGGTAACGATATCAGGATCACCAAAGATCGCCACGGTTTTTCCATGAAAGTGAAAATGAGTATCCGTCATAATATCAACCAATTGGCCCCGCTCTATTTCTAGTTCTTTAGGAATTTCCCGCGCAAAACTATTTCGCAAGGTCATTAATAAAGCATCTGTAGCCTTAATACCAATCGGTGTCTTCAAAACGGCTGCTGGAACCTTACATTGTTTGTTTAAAAGATCCGCAGGGTCACTAGAAGCAAATCTACCCAAAGCTAGGGTGAGTTGCGAATTCCCAGTATCCTTTATTTGTTCCACCGTAGTACCACCTTCTGGATACATCTCGAATTCTCCAGTCATTGGTGAATCGACAACCCCTGATGTGTCAGGAAACATAATATATTCAATGTCCATACTTTTAACTAAACGTTTAATTTCTCGCATATCTCCAGGATTGACGAAACCAGGAATAATATTAACTTGTTCTTTTTTTACTGGCAACGTACTTTCTGCGATATAGCTAACCATAGCCTTTGTCATATTGGAAAATCCCGTAATATGTGACCCTACGTAACTAGGCGTATTAGCATGAATAACAAGCTTACCTTCAGCAACTTCCGCTGTTTTAATAATACTGGAGACATCATCACCAATCGTTTCTGTTAAACAAGTGGTGTGTATCGCCATAACATCCGGTTTATAGATGTGAAAAACGTTTTGTATTGATGCTTTTAAGTTAGCACCACCGCCAAAGACGGATGATCCTTCTGTAAAGCAACTAGTGGAAGCCATAACTGGATCACGGAAATGACGAGTCAAATGCATACGGTGATAAGAGCAACACCCTTGTGATCCATGACTATGAGGCAAGCATTTATGAATCCCTAGAGCAGCATACATGGCGCCAATTGGTTGACAAGTTTTGGCGGGGTTAATCATACCGCCGCTTTTACGTTCTGTTATCTCTTTTGGTGTACAATCTAACATATTATGCCACTCCTTCCTCAGTTACTGATCCTTCTAATAAAGGTTGATTTTTCCATGGGGGAGTAATAAAATTCCAAGTTGGAGATGCAAATCCCATACTAATATCTTCAGCAAATTTTACTGCACCGTTAAAGCCAGCATAGGGTCCGCTGTAATCATAAGAATGTAATTGCTTTGAATTAATCCCCATTTTTTGAATAACATATTTATCCTTGATTCCAGAAGTGAAAATATCTGGTTTTAGTAGCTTGATAAACTCTTCTGTTTCAAAATGATTCAAATCATCCACAATGATACTGCCGTCTTTCATATCAAAACGCATCCCATTATATTGACCTAAAGGTATTTTTGCTTTTAGCTCTTCCAATTTTTCTGGTGTTACTTTCAAGCGAAAACGTTTTTCATCAACTTCTGCCGTATAGTGAGGAATGTTTTTACTATCCGCATCAGTTTTAATGGTAGGAATGACATCACGGCCTTCATAATCATCACGATGAGCAAATTCATAACCTGCCAATAAGGTTTCAATTCCTAATTCACTAAACAAATTTTGGAAATGATGACCACGGGATCCTCCCACAAAACAAAAAGCTGTTTTTCCTTCACAGATCTTTTTGTATTGCTCAAACACAGGTTCAATCCTTGCCAATTCACTAGCGATTACTGCTTCTGTCTTAAGAGTTAATTCTTTATCATCAAAGTAAAGAGCCATATTACGTAGAGACTCAATGGTTCCTTGAATTCCAATAAAGTTAACTTTTAACCATGGTGTACCATATTTGGTTTCGAGCATCTCAGCAATATAGTTAATCGAGCGGTGACATTGAACTAAATTAAGTTCTGCTGTATGCGCATTTTTAATTGCTTCATAAGAGCCATCCCCTGTCATAACGGATACAACATGATAGCCAATTTCCTTAAGGATTCGTTCTACTTCCCAACCATCGCCGCCTATGTTGTATTCCCCTAAGAGATTAATCGGGAATTTAGCAGGAGCCTCTTCTTGTTCACCTGTACCGATGACCTTTTCCATTAATATATTATTGGCAATATGATGACCTGCTGACTGGCTAACGCCTTTATAACCTTCACAGCTAAAGGATAGTACCTGAACGCCATGTTTGGCTTCTGCTGCTTTAGCAACAGCTCCCATATCATCTCCAATTAACCCTACTGGACAGGTAGCAGAAAGAGTAATGGCTTTCGGTTTAAAGATCTCCATGACCTCATCAATTACCTTGGTTAATTTCTTTTCTCCACCGAAGACTATGTCACTTTCTTGCATATCGGTAGATATACAGTAGTTGATAAAATTTTGCTTTGGATCATCGGATTTGGCTTTATTTCTACGTGTATTCCATGCATAATATCCACAACCGATCGGCCCGTGAACAATATGCACCATATCTTTAATAGGACCTAGAACAACGCCTTTACATCCCGCATAAGCACAGCCTCGATTAGTGATAATACCAGGAATGGTCCGGGTATTGGCTTCGATTTGTTGGCTTTCTAGCTCGGAACGTTTTATAAATATATGTTTCTTACGATTTTTTTGAACTTTAGCTGGATATTGATCTAGTATTTCTTGAAGTTTTGCTTCATTCATTTCCATTTTCCCTTACCTCCCCTGTTATACTGCAACTTCTCCTGTTTCCCCAGTACGAACCCTTATCGCATCCATAACTGGTAAGACAAAGATCTTGCCATCACCTACATTATTACAAGTCTTATTAGCCTGAATAATAGCGTCTACAATCTTAGCTACGTCTTCATCATGGGCAAGAATGGTAAACAATCTCCGTGGAAATAATGTAGTACCAACCAAAAAATCTGTAATCAGCTTTTCTGCTTCCCCTGTTTGATCCTCCCCAGCCATAAGAAGGAGTTCTTTCTTTCTTTCCAAAATCAAGCTTGGATTGGTTACTAACTTGCCCCGCCCCTCTACTTTAAAAGCAGTAAAACCAGCTACACCAGCTTCTACTAACGCTTTTTTAGTAGCACTTGTCTTATTCATCCGTACAATAGCGATAATTTCTTTCATCCTTATCCCTCCTTCTTATAGACTTGGGATGCCACTAGAAATGGTATAAGCTTCTTCAATGGAGCTTATGAATATTTTTCCATCGCCATAAGCACCTTGTTCACTTGTTTTCGCGTATTTTAAAATCAGACGAACCATATCTTCCTTATCCTCATCACGGATCGCCATCATTAATAAGGCTTTTGGGATTTCATCATAAATGATACCGGATATTTTAATCCCTTTTTGTTTACCGCGCCCAACTACATCCACAACTGTAGCAGCATGAAAACCAGCTCTTGATAACTCAGCTAATACTTCCTCTTTCTTTTCTGGTCTGATAATGGCTCTAACTAATAACATATTGTTTCCCTCCAATATTTTATCTACTTTTTCTTTGACAATCAGGCATCCATAAAGCCATATTGCATCATGATTTCTTCTAATCTGTCTTGTGTCATTGGTTTAGGGATAACAAACATTTTGTTACCGTCGATGGCTTTTGCTAATTCACGATATTCGTTAGCTTGACCAGATTCTGGATCGAAGTCTACAACTGTCTTTTTATTAATTTCCGCACGTTGGACGAGATTGTCACGAGGTACAAAGTAGATCAATTGGGATCCAATTTCTTCAGCAAAGGCTTTTAATAATTCATACTCTTTATCTACTTTACGGCTGTTACAAATAATGCCGCCAAGTCTAACTTTACCGTTAACTGCATATTTTTGAATCCCTTTTGCAATGTTATTCGCTGCATAAAGAGCCATCAATTCACCAGAAGCAACGATATAAATTTCTTCTGCTTTACCTTCGCGGATCGGCATTGCAAATCCACCACAAACAACATCACCCAGTACATCATAAAATACATAATCAAGATCTGGTGTATAAGCACCTAAGGATTCCAACATATTAATCGAAGTGATGATACCACGACCTGCGCAACCTACACCTGGCTCAGGACCACCTGACTCAACGCACATGGTACCGCCGAATCCTGGCTTTAAGATATCTTCTAGGTCAATATCGTCGCCTTCATCACGTAACGTATCTAGTACTGTTTTTTGGCATAATCCATGAAGTAATAAGCGAGTGGAATCCGCCTTAGGATCACAGCCAACAACCATAATATGCTTACCAGCCTCTGCTAAGGCACCTACTGTATTTTGAGTAGTGGTAGATTTACCAATACCACCTTTTCCGTATATAGCAATCTGTCTCATAATGAAAACCTCCCTCTATTTTTAAACGCATTTTTTTACCGATATAGTTGAAAATTACTTACAATTCACTTATAATAAAAATAGGTACATCAAACAAACCCTGGTGACTGCTGGGGAACTAAGATTACCAACGCTTTATGGATACCGCAAATATCCATAAGGCATTTTTTTTGTCTACCATCATACTTATTCGATAGAACCACCTCCTTAATTACTAAAAAAAACACAATGAGGCTCATAAACGTACTCCGTTTATAAGCCCCATTGCTTATGTGTCTATTTCCTGACAAAAAGGCAAAAAGCTCACAAGGGTTTTAAAAAACCACTTGTAAGCTTCATTGCTTCTGCCTATTAACTTGAGCTGAGTATAGCATACATCTTTTTGCGATGCAATACCCTTTTTAAATAGTCGCAATATTAAATTTAAAGCCTCCGCCCCCACTATACTCGACTAAAAATAATACTGAAAAATCAACATATATACAGGAATAACAACGATTGCTATTACGGTTGTCACCGTAGTCATTATGGCAGCATATTCAGCATCGCCTCCATAGGATTTGGCAACAATGGATGTTTGCGTCATTACAGGCAACATGGCTTGAATAATAAATACTTTTTTCATCAAAAGAGGTAAGGGTATAAAATGAGTTACTCCCATAACAATCAGTGGGGATACTACAAACCTTCCTAATAGAATAGCAATCATATCCTTGCTGACTTTAATATTACTTAATTTTACACCATATATGGCAATCCCAATAAAGAGCATGGATAGAGGAGTCGTCATATTGCCAAGGTATTTGCAAGTATCAAGAATAAAGCGAGGCAAACTTATATTACATAAAATAAGAAATATGGCGAACAAAAATCCTAACAGCGGTGGTGAGAAGATCTTTTTCACTACCTCTAGAGGAGATACTTTTTCTTTACCTAGCGCACCATCATTCCGAATACCACTGGCGCCAATCGTCCAAAATAGAGATGTGTTGGCGATATAATACAATAAGACATAAGGCACACTTTCTTCGCCAAACAAGGCTAAATTTACAGGTATGCCAATAAAGATACTATTGGAAACAAAGAACATTGATCGAAAAGTTCCTTGCCGATTCGATTTTACCTTTATTACTTTGGAAACAACATATCCTACAATATAACAAGCTAGCATAGAAGAAAAGGGCACAACCAATCCTGTTGCTAGATGAAGTAATCCATCTTTGTTAAAGGTACTCATTAAATTCCAAATCATATAAGTAGGAAGTGCAATATTCGTTATGATACGGGAAAATAACTTGGATGCCTCGGGGTTAAACCAGCCTTTATTTGTAAGAATATAACCTGTTGCAATCATTAAAACAATACTAAATATACTTTCAATTGTATGAAAAATAATCATAATAAAGACTCCTAACCTACTTTTCCCTATCAGATAATACAGCCACAAGAGCCGCTTTAGCTATTGCTTCTAGTTCAGTTGCAAAGCCTGCAGAGGCTACCTCTGACTGAATTCCATCTTTTTTAAACGATGCATAATATACGCTTTGGCATTCTACAATCCTATTTTCTAGATTGTAGACATACCCAATGGCGTTCATATGCTCTATTACCTTTTGGGCTGACCCCATTTCCGTAGAAAAGGCAGGTACTGCCTCATCAAAATTCTCTCTAAGTTTTAAACTCACCATTTCACTCTCTTTTGTCAGTGCAGTATACACTCCGCCAGATTGTTCAATATCCGCTGGTGTTCCCAGCCATTTTACGGCAAGTTCAGCGCTAAATTGTAATAAGTGCTTCAACCAGATAAACCCCATCACCTCTAGGGCCACTGCAATATCTAAATCCCGCCCAGGTTTCATCTGTAAAAATTTTTCATTCATTGTTTTTCCTCCATTACTGTAGCTGTAAAGCTGCCTTAGCTAATTGATCTGCCTGTTCATTATATTTATCTCCTGAATGGGCCTTAACCTTTACAAAGTGGATCTCCAATTGTTTTGCGGCTTGTTCATAAAACTGTTTATACTTTTTGGTTCCCTCTTGTTTTGCTTCCCAGGCGTTGGTACACCACTTTTCTATGCCTTCGTAGTCATGATATATAACGATTGTAGGTACTCCCTGTTCTAAGGCATAAGTCATTGCGATTTTAGCCCCCATGGTTTCTCCTGCTACATTACGCATCGGTGCCAACTCAGGATCATTTCCTTTTTGACTAAAGGTAACCTCCTCTCCTTTCCACAAGATAACGACTCCCGCCGAATATTCCTTTGTTGCAATGTTATAACTGCCATCAACGTAAGCAAGCATAACATCATCGGAGATTTCTCCTGTAGGAAGAGATGGCATTACCTTATTCACTGCTCCCGCAAGGTAAGCATTCGCTTCTTCTTCCGTCTTAAAACTCTTATACTCAGCTCCTGAATATCCTTTTATTTGTTCCTGACACTGGGGCCAGCTATAGAATAAACCTGCCTGTCTGCCTTTCCTAACGGCGTACACTTTTTTTATATCTGCCATATGTCTCTCCTTACTTTTGGTTCTCACATGTCCGGTTAGTCCACTTATATTTTATGTCTTCTGATTTATAAAAAGCAAGTAATTAATTTTTAGGCTAGACTTTCACATAATTAGTGAAAGTCTAGCCCTTCCTATTTACTCAAAGTTAGGTACATTTATTGATTCAGCTTTGCTAACTTTCTGCTATGATCATTAATACGTTTTACAATATCTTTTGAATAATAGGTACTCCCTGTCATGATGTCCAAAAGGGAATCTTTTTTGAAATTCAATAAATCCAGTTTGGAGCGATAACCAATCGCTTCTGTCATCATGAGATACTCATCAGAAATATCCGTAGGAATCCCCATATCCGCAATAGCATTACGTAGTTTGCCAGTTTCGCGGAGTAAATCTATACTTTGCTTGCCTTGTAAAGACACATTTAACTTAGGCCAGAACTCAGCAGGCTTATAGATGGAATACTCATAGCGCATAAGATTGTAGATAAAATCATCACCAATATCAAAACCAAATTGATCTGCCTTATCAAACCATTCCGTATCAGGAAAAGCACCAGGAGGATTTACAACAACCGTACTCGGCATTGTTTGCTCAATTAAGCTGATATTTTCTGCGAAAACATCCTCTAATGTTACATTCGCAACTAGGGGGCACGGATAGATCAGGGAAAGCCCAATACGGCATGGTTCATTGACAATATCCGCAGCTAACTTTATGCATTGTATCGTATCAATGATCTCTTTCTTAGTAACCCCCTTATTCATAACCTGGTCATTAATCAGATCATGCCCCGTTTCGCCCCCCATAAAAACTGCTCTCAAGCCTGATTTTATCATAATTGAAAAATCATCATAGGTTTGACTAGATACTTTGGTAGCTCGTATAAACATAGAATAGTTTACCTTTAGGCCACTATCAAGTATTGCCTGGGCAATATTTCGTCCTTGTTCAAGAGGTGTCTCTGAACTACTGAATCGAAAAAAAGCAATGCCAAGCTGTGTCATAGCTCTCATTTCTTCGATAATTTGCTCTACAGGGCGACCTTGATAATGAATAAGCTGCCTAGTATGGGAACAAAAGTTACATTGATTCCAGCTGCACCCCACACCATCCACTAAGGTGTGAAAAAGTATTTTGTCTTCTAAATCAACACTTCGATAACGGGGAATGGTTTCCTGAAAATTTGCCTTTTCACCTACGCATTTTACGGCATGAAAACCACCAGTTCTAAGTAAGGGGGAACTGCCACTCTCATCCCTCACTGCTTTTAAAAACTCAGTTTTTCCTTGGGTTCTTCTATGCAATCTAATTAACTGTTCTAGTATTTCTTCGCCCGGCCCCATAATGGCTAGGTCAAACTCATCATCTTTCAAGGTATTTTCGCCGTATACCTTTACTTGAGGTCCACCAGCAATCACAACGGTTTCGGGACATTCAGTTCTAAGGCGAGACGCTAAATGAATCGCCCATTGAAAAGAATCACCATACCATGTCTTAATACCGACGAAAGGAATCTCCTTTTCTTTAACCATCTTAACGATTTCTTCCACCATCTGATTCATGTACCTACGCTTGCAAAACAAGGACAAGGCTTGCAAGGGCCAACTAAATAGCATAAGAAATAAAGCTAATTTTTGATTTCCCTTCTGATATACTTCTAACTGCAATCCTACAATCCAGCGAAGAAGTGCCAAGCACCATCTAGGTACGCCTTTTTCGACGTAAGAGGTACGGACATTATCAATAATTTCTGCCTCAATTCCTTGATCTTCAAGATATGTACGAATCATTGCCAAACTATTTTCTAACGCCGTATCCGAAGTAATGCGCTGTCTTATTGCAAGGCTGTTTACCAGTAATAATTCAACACCATATTTCATTTAAATTCCCCCATTTTTTTATTTTTAGAAAACCTCTATGTTTTACCCTTTGCAACTAGTTAGATTCTGTAAAATCTTGATCCCAATCGTAGGATAACTTCTGTAAAACTTTTCGAAAGATTGTTGGCAAATAACCATAACCTCTGAATCAGCAGTGGCAGAAACGTCGTTTATTTGTACTTGTGGTTGTATTAACCCTGTTCTTCCGAAGCTTTGCCCTGGTACCCTCTCACTCGTCACCCCATTGCATAGTACAGTAACCTTCCCTGACAGCAAGATATATAGTTCTTTCGTTACTTCACCAGTATTTATAATGGTATCACCTTCTTGGCAATGAAAGATTGTTCCCATATGCAATACCTGCATTGCTTCTTCTTTCATTAGTCCTTTGAGAATAGGAATACTTTGACCTCTTAATTCTCCTTGTACATAAGCCCACATCTGTTCTTTGCTGGTTAACTGGGTGTTTACCACCTTAGTCAACTGGGGGAATTCCTCTAAAAACCATTTTGCCGCTTCCGGACTGTTATTTCTTTTTTTGGCAACACGGAGAAAGGGCGATCTCACTGCCTGCAGATGTTCAAGGTCTTCAAGAATTAGAAATAAGGGAATGATTAGACCGAAGCCACGTTCAAAAAAGTTATACCCTAGTCTACGAAAACCAAGTCGTTCATATAGAGGAACTAATTGGGGGCTGCATCCTCCAAAAGAAAACTGCACCCCCTCATCTCGTCCTACCTCATACCCTTTTGATAATAATAGGTAGGCCGCCTGTGAATTTCGGTATTTAGAAATAACCATCATTTTAGTGCTTAAACATTGTTTCTGGTTTCTTGATCCTTGCAAGAAAGTAGCAAACCGTTGCATCTTGAATATTTCTTGTAATTCACTCGGAAATAATTCAATTTTTCCAATGGTTACTCTTAGAGTACCTATTACTTCTGATCCTAATTGGGCATATAATAATACACTCTGATCATCCATTACATCCATGATTTTCTTTTTCTCGTGATTAGCTGATGCTATGGGTGTTTTGCCCATTTCCTCTACATACACTCGATAACGCAACTTATAAATTGCTTCTTTTTCTCTTTTAGTCGAAGCTATTCTAATTTTTATACGATTTTCACTAACCTCACTAGTTCTTACTTTTAGCTCTGCAATTTGCAAACCCATACATTCTTCCCCCTTTTTTTGATCATAAAATTATCTATTGACTAGAGAAAAGCTATTGCCGATTCATAAACACCACCTCCTAATAGAACCATGTTCTTCTCTCACCAATGAAAACTCCTGTAAGATTTGTAATATAATGGACATTTTTGTAATTATAAGTAAATTTTTCAATAAAAAAAGAGAACCTTAGTTTAAAGGTTCTCTTTTCCTAATACTCTATTAACTTTTTTACACTGCCAATCCCTGGGATAATTTGAAACAAATAAAAAATGTGGTTCCTTGCGTGCTGGTCTCTACCGTTATCTTCGCCTTATGGCGATTTGCAATTCGATAACAGATTGCTAAACCAATTCCTGTTCCGTCTGTCTTCGTAGTCACAAAGGGTTTTCCTAAATTATCTAAAACATGAGCAGCGATCCCTCCACCTTCATCCCGTATAGCCAAAATTGTTTCCTCATTTTCCAAATAGGTTCGGATTGTTAATGATTTCCCCTCTTTCATAGACTCTAACCCATTACGAACAAGATTTAATATTAGTTGACGAATTTCTTTTTCATCAATATATAATTCAGGAATCCTCTGTAATTCTAACATTATATACTTATTACAGGCGTTGCTATCAGCCTGCAGCAGTGGATACATAGATTCAATAATTTCATTTAACTGACACAATTTAAAATCCATTACCCGATTTTGACTAAGAGAAAGATATTCACTAATAATGGAATTTGTCCTATCCAATTCATCCATTACCAGCACAAACTGTTCCTTATAAAGAGCAAATTCTTTCTTATTTCCGATTAGCTGCAAATATCCACGTACCGTAGTCATAGGGTTTCTAATCTCGTGAGCTACACTCGCTGCCATCTGCCCAACTGTATTCAATCGATCCAGACGGGCTACATCTTGTTCCAACATTTTTCGAGTAGTTATATCCCGTGCGATTCCTTCAATGGCGATGATTTGATTATTTTCTCCATAAATAGGATTAAACTTTTGTTCAACCCATATTTCACTAAGATTCTTACAAAGTATCCGGGTAGTCACCATAGGATTAACCAGATGAAAATTTTTCTTTGCATCTTCATATAAGGCTACATCTTTAGGGTGAATCATTTTAAATATTAGCTCAGGATCATTATAAAATTCCTCAGCCGTATATCCAGTAATTTCTGTAACTGCCGGGCTAATGTATTCAAAACCTTGCTCGGGGACGATCCGGTAACGGAAAATAATATCCACTGCATTTTCAGTAAATAATCGATAGTATTTTTCTTTATTCGTTAGATCTTGCCTCGTCTTTTCAAAATACACTAATAAGGTGCCTACAGCAATAATGAATCGTAATATTGCATCAAATAAATATCCCCATGGAGCAAACCATACTACATTCTCCATAAAAATATAATCGATAGTATGGACTCCTAGGAGAAGAAACGCAGCTCCAGTAATATATTTACCCACCCCAGTAATGTTTAAATAGTAGAAAAACACCATACCAGTCCATATATAGATACTACCAATAAAAATACATGAGGGCAGAGCCTTATAGAAATAATCTTGATGAAATCCTATAGCTAACTCACTTAATATGGTACTAAGAACTGCCCCATATAACCACAACCTGTTTACACCCTTACTAATAAACTTATTACTTCCCCATACAAGTAGTAAACTAGATAAAACTGATAAAAATTGAAAAATAATTTGAACTTCTAAATCAGATTCTCTAATGAAGGGCATTTTAAAACAAATAATCCGAATAAGATGAATTAGCCAACTTAAAATCCACAATCCTATGAATGGCTCTTTATATTGTACATATAGATATATATATACAAGTAACACTGCCATCGTACCAGATATTGTTGCTAAAAGGGATGTATCAATAAATGTCACATTTACACCTCATTTTTTATCGCAAGCGCTAATTCCATATATGTAAACATTTTCTATATATTCATTTAAAACCCTCTATTATTTCCTATATATTTCGAATTAAGTGTAAAAATATGTAATTCAGTAAATAACAAAACACTATTGCCATTTTTTCAATGGAATAGTGTTTTGTTATTAGGTATTCTTATTCCTCCGTACGGGGAAAACACATAGGAGCCGTTAACTGATTAAATACATTAACATTGGGATCACCAAGACTTAAGCCATTGGTAAGCCGATCACTGTGTAGTGATATAATTACACTTGTAATTTTAGCTACACCACTCGGTGTGGGAATGCCTCTTAAGGGATTATAATCTAAGGGGGCAACATAATAATTTAAAGTGCCATTAGTATTTACAACCAATCGATTTGGGTCAAAACCATCGGAGGTATAAACAGCTGATAAAGGAGCTGCCGGCCAAAGCCCTCTATCCGTTACAAAAAATAGAGTATACACTCCTAGGGGAATTAGCCCTTGAGCTGATACTTGAATATGTCCTTCACACCCTCTGCCGCAAATCTCTCCTGTAGCAGTTGCCTGCAGCCAAAAAGCCTGGGCAATCGCAGCTGGCCGATTATTGGGCATAGTTTCAAAAATCAAATCGCAACAACCATCGCACGCTTTGGATTTTCTATCCTCTTCCATACATTTTCCCTCCTGAAATGAAATTTCATTTAAGTTATTCAGATATATCTATACTAATACATCACTACACTTTTTTTGTATTCTATGCGAAACAGAGGAAAAACGTGCAATATAAGAAAAGACTTGGCTTGTGCCAAGTCCTCGGACGCAGGCAGAAGCCTTAGTCGTTCTTACTTGGAATCAAGGAAGTGTTATACTTTCTGATTCCGGTAAAAAACTCCTGTACAAATTCTTAGTAGAATAGTACAGGAGCTTATGCTATGTCTTGCTACGGTTTTACAGTGGCTTTAAATACCTGTTTGCCATCTTTCATTTCAATAATAACTACACTTTTAACAGCATCATGAGTTGCATTTAGGGTAGTAGCCCCCGTTATTGCTGGAAAATCCTTGGTGGCGGCTAAGGCTTCACGAATCTTTTCAGGATCAATGCTATTGGCACGTTTAATCGCATCAATTACAATGTTCGCTGCATCATAACCAAGGACAGCCATAGCATCTGGCACTTGCCCATACTCTTTCTTATAAGCTTCTACAAAAGCCTGGGAAGTCGCACTAGTATCATCTACCGAATAGTGATTGGTAAAATAAGTATTGTTAAGGGCGGCTCCGGTTCCTACTTCTACTAACTTCGGAGAATCCCATCCATCCCCACCTACGATTGGTACCGTAATCCCAATTTCGCGAGCTTGTTTCACAATTTTACCTACTTCTTCGTAATAACCCGGGATATAAATTACTTCCGCATTTAATGCCTTAACTTTTGTCAAAATGGTTTTAAAATCTTGATCCTTTTGCAAATAAGCTTCTTCCGCTAAAATATTTCCGCCGCCTTTGGTAAAGGCATCTTTAAAGAAGGATGATAAACCTTTACTATAATCACTACTATTATCAACTAACATAACTGCCTTTTTCAGTTGTAATGTATTAAGTACAAAGTTTGCTCCAACTGTCCCTTGGAAGGGGTCGATAAAACAGACTCTAAAGGTATAATCTTTCACCTTACCGCTTTTCTCGTCTACTGTTACTTTAGGATTTGTAGCCCCTACTGCCACAAAAGGAATTTTAGTTGCTTCCGCTACGCTTGAAGTTGCGATGGCATTGGAACTAGCAAAGATACCTGTTACGGCTACTACTTTATCTTGTGTTGCTAATTTTGTCATAGCATTTGCCGATTCGGAAGGTTCACTTTTATTATCCGCTATGACGGCTTGGAGTTGCTTGCCAAGTACTCCACCTTTTGCATTGGCTTCTTTAATTGCCATTTTTGCGCCATTTGCCGACGAAGTCCCCATCGTCGCATTACCACCTGTCATCTCATTGAGAATACCAATTTTGATATCTTTCGAGGCAGAACTACCACAACCCGCGAGAGCCCCCGCCATCATTAGAACTACCAAAGATACCACTACCAGCTTAAAACTAATTTTACTCATAAAAATTTCTCCCCTTTTTTTAAATTATCTATATAAAAATGAAAGAGCCAAATCATCTCTGATTTGACTCTGGAAAAACAAATGAACACACCAAAAAAGGCGTTTTCAGCATCACAATATAAGAGATATAGAAATATCCCTGTAAATCACGATTTTTGTCTCTGTCCTTTTGCCTGAGAGATTTGTCAGCAACTTGTCATTGCTGTATTTCACCTTCGGCGCTCAATTTAAGAGTCTCTCCAGAGTTCCGTCCACTTACGGTTCTACTCGGTGGTCCGAGTGCCTGAGAGTTTTACTCCTTCGGCGGGCTATTCTAGCCACTCTCCCGCAAACTTCATTCGGTAAACATATGTAGTTGTAGGAAAAACATTCACTGTAAGTATCATTATAAAACAATACATCACATTTTTCAATGGTATTATAAAAGTATTTTTAAAATTTTCAACTCTCCATTTTCTTTATGAACTAAATGTTTTTAATGACCTTTTTCTATATTTTCATAATATTTAATTTTATAATCTAAAAAGAATCTGTTAATTTGAAAGGAGTCGTTTTATTATATTAACTCTACTTGGATTTCTTATGGTTATTACTTTCATGTACTTAATAATGTCCAAAAGGATGACTGGGTTTGCTGCACTAATTATTATACCAATTGCATTTGGGTTATTAGGTGGGTTTGCCCCCACAATTGGTAAGTTAATGATGGATGGTGTTAAGACCATAGCACCAACGGCAATTATGATGATGTTTGCTGTTATGTATTTTGGAATTATGGTGGATGTGGGCTTGTTTGATGGACTCATTGTTCAAATATTAAAGAAAGTTAAAGGTGACCCGTTAAAAATCATTGTGGGAACGACTTTTTTGTCAATCATTGCCTCTTTAGAAGGAGAGGGAGCTGTAGTCTTTATGATTACCTGTACCGCAATGTTACCTTTGTACAAGAGGATCGGTATTAATCCTGTTATTTTAGCAGTAATATGTGCAATGGTAACTGCCGTGAAGAATATGTTCCCATGGGCAGCTCCTACGGCTAGGGTTTTAGCGGCGTTAAAACTCGATGCAGCAGAAATTTTTAATCCCTTGGTTCCTGTAATCATTTTTGGATTTGCCTATATAGCATTGATGGGATATGTATTGGGTAAAAGAGAACGGGCTAGATTGGGAGTTATCCAGATAGAAGATTCTATGATCGACGGTATCGCCAAAGAAGTGGTATCGAAAAATCCTGAGTTTAAGCGTCCTAAATTATTCTGGGTTAATCTGATTATGACCCTAACTCTTATGGGCCTGTTACTTGTAGAAAAGAAGATCGGAGTATCGATTCCAATCATCTTTTTGGCGGGAAGCGCATTGGCTTTAATTGTAAACTTTCCTAAGGTTAAAGAACAGCAAGGGCGTATGTTGGCTCATGCTAAAGAAGCTCTACAGGTTACCGCGGTGGTTTTCGCCGCTGGGATATTTATGGGCATTTTAACAGGAACTAAAATGACAGATGCTATGGCAACATTTCTAATAGGAATTATCCCAACTGGTTTGGGATCACACATGGGGATGATTACAGCGCTGTTAAGTGCTCCACTGTCCTTCTTGTTATCCAATGACGCCTTCTACTTTGGCGTGCTACCCGTACTGAACCAGATGGCTGCTACTTATGGAATAGGTGCTGGGGAAATCGGTCGGGCTTCCTTATTGGGAACACCAGTACACATGCTGAGTCCCCTGGTGGCAGCGTTATGGTTATTGGTCGGAATGTGTGACATTACCTTTGGCGACCTACAAAAAGGTGGCATATGGTGGGCTTTTGGACTAATGGTATTGAATATCGTGGTAGCATTAGTAACTGGAGCAATTAGTTTATAATAATAGAATTGATAAAACTCCTACAGTCTTTTCAAACCGAAAAGCTGTAGGAGTTTTTTTATGGTATCAGAATTTATAAGTTTCTAGTTAAAAGATTGAACCACAAAGACACAATGCCGCTATCGCGGCACACAAAGAAGATGGGAATGAAATGGATAGACCCCCTTTGTGACCTTTGTGTCTTTGTGGTTCAAAAAGGACGCTTAGCGTTTTTCTTATGTGTGTTAGTCGAGCTTACCTGATCAATTTTTTACATGAAATGAAAAACTGCTCCACTTACAAATGGTATTAACCATAGTATCCAAACGATCAAACTATAACGATGAAATTTCCTTGTCCAAATATCTTTTTTATTTACAATAATAATAGTCGCCCAACATGCATGTAGTAGCATTAATGAAAGTGCCACTATACCAGTAAGGCTGTGAAAATTGCTAGGTATTTGCACATACTGAGAAATAGCTTGGTTAACTCCCTCTACGTGTGTCTTAGATAATTCCCCCATCGCCCTTGTTCCTAAAGCATCACAAATAATCCCAAACCAAAATAGGATCAAATGTACTCTTTTCAACTCACCTTGTATTTTTTCACTCCAAACTCCAATGGTATAGAATACAAAGGCAGAATTTATAAAGATAATTCCACTCGACATGATAATTCCTCATTTCTACCAAATATCATCGATTCAACTTTAATCATTTTACTACTCTTATTGACGAAATAAACGATGATTTATTGCATAAAAACAAACTGACACTACTCTCCTAAAAAAATAATCCCACAGCCATTTGGCTGTGGGTAATCTGCATACGGGTTTTACCCTGCATTATTTCTTTTGCTTATGATATTCTGCCACTTTGCCAAAAGCATAAGCGCTAGCTTCAATGGTTACAGCAATATCTTCTTCTGAATGGGCCGCTGACATAAAGCCTGCTTCAAATTGAGAAGGGGCCATATATACCCCTTTTTCTAGCATTGCATGATAAAAAGTATTGAAAGCACCAATATCTGATTGTTTAGCGCTTTCATAGTCATAAACTGGTTTGTCGGTGAAAAACATACCAAACATAGCGCCAAGTTGATGATATTGCAAGGAGAATCCAAATTCTTCTGCCTGTGTCCGAATACCTGCACATAAGCTCTCTGTTTTCTTGCCTAATACTTCGTACAATTCAGGTGCCTGAGATAGTATTGACAACGTTGTAATACCTGCCGTCATTGCCAATGGATTTCCGCTCAGTGTACCAGCCTGGTATACGGGACCCGCTGGAGAAATTAACTCCATAATATCTTGCCGTCCACCATACGCACCTACAGGCAATCCACCGCCAATAATTTTGCCTAAGCAGGTAAGATCAGGTTTTATGCCAAACACAGACTGAGCGCCATTATAAGCTACTCTAAAACCCGTCATTACTTCATCAAAGATTAGTAATGCACCATATTGTTCTGTCACTTCTCGTACAGCTGCTAAATAACCCTCTTTCGGCAATACCATACCCATATTACCTGCTACAGGTTCTATAATAACGGCCGCAATCTCCTCACCGTATTTACTAAAAGTTTCTTTCAGTGCGGCAATATCATTATAACCTACGGAAATTGTTCCGCCAGCAACAGCCTGAGAAACGCCTGGACTATCAGGAACTCCTAGGGTAGCCGCACCAGATCCGGCTTTCACTAATAGACTGTCGTGATGACCATGATAACAGCCAATAAATTTTACAATTTTATTACGTTTCGTATAAGCTCTCGCCAACCGTAGGACACTCATAGTAGCTTCTGTACCAGAATTAACCATACGAACCAGTTCCATTGAGGGTACAGCCTGCTTTACTAATTTAGCTAGTTCTGTCTCCAAAAGAGTAGGTGCCCCATAACTAGTTCCTTTACCTACAGCCTGGGTCAAAGCTTCCACCACTGCAGGATGGGCATGACCTAAAATCATGGGTCCCCAAGAACCAATGTAATCGATATACTGGTTTCCGTCGATATCATATAAGTAACTTCCCTTTGCCTTAGCAATAAAGGGTGGTGTACCACCTACACCACGAAAAGAGCGAACAGGACTATTGACGCCACCAGGAATATATTCCTTCGCTTCTTGAAATGCCTTAATTGATTTTTCCAAGTTCAATGTCATTAGTAGACCCCCTAAAAAATAATAATTGAACCACCAAGACACAAAGGGCACAAAATTTTTCACAAAGGACTTATCCTTTATGTTCTCCTTTGTGTGCCATGCTAGTGGCATTGTGTCTTGGTGGTTATATATTTGCTATCTTTATTCTTCTTTTAACCAGCGGGCAACATCCATAGCATGATAAGTAATTATAATATCTGCACCTGCCCGTTTCATACTGAGCAAAGTTTCCATTACAGTACGTTTCTCATCAATCCAGCCTTGGGCTGCTGCTGCCTTTACCATAGAGTATTCACCACTCACATTATACACAGCAAGAGGATAATCAAAGTTATCTCTCACTTGGCGAACAATATCCAAATAGGCTAACGCTGGTTTTACCATAATAATATCTGCACCTTCGGCTATATCTAACTCTACTTCACGCATAGCTTCTCGGCTATTAGCTGGGTCCATTTGATAACTGTGACGGTCACCAAACTGCGGTGTAGAATCAGCTGCATCACGGAACGGACCATAATAGGCCGAAGCATACTTCACTGCATAGGACATAATGGATACATTCTTGTACCCATTTTCATTTAGCACATTACGAATGGCTAAAATCCGGCCATCCATCATGTCCGAAGGAGCAATGATATCTGCCCCTGCCTGGGCTTGGCTAAGAGCAACTTTCGCCAATACTGGCAGTGTACTATCATTGTCAACCTCGTGCCCCTCTAGCATACCACAATGGCCATGACTCGTATATTCACATAGGCAAACATCGCCGATCACAACAATATCAGGAAGTGCTGCTTTAATCAAACTCATCGCTTTTTGTACCGGGCTATTCATATCCCAGGCACTTGAACCTTGTTCATCCTTATATTCAGGGATTCCGAATATAATAACAGCGGGTATGCCTAAGGCATATGCTTCAGCCGCTTCTTTGACTGCCATATCCGCAGATAAATGAAATACATTGGGCATAGAAGGAATTTCTTTACGAATCCCACTTCCTGGCACAACAAACAAGGGATAAACTAAATTATTTATCTCAAGAGTCGTTTCCCTTACTAATTTTCGTATTCCCGCTGATACTCTAAGGCGACGGGGACGAAGAAGCTCGTTCATTATTTAGCCTCCTTATATAAGGTTGTAATTGCTTCTACCATCCCATGAATGGTATACTCCTCTGCTATTACATCCGGCTTAATGCCATTTTCTAAACACGTACCAGCTGTTATAGGACCAATACATGCAATTTTGGCAGTTTTCAAAAGTTCTGATCCCTTAGAACCTAATAGCTCTAATAAATTAGTCACTGTAGAAGAACTGGTAAATGTAACAAGATCAATTTCTCCGGCTGACAATTTTTGTGCCAGCATTTCGCCATCGCTATCCCCTGTAAGAGTACGATACACTGGTACTACATCTACAGTAGCGCCCATTTCTCTTAGCTTTTCTGGCAAAATATCCCGGGCTACCAATGCTCTTGGAATGAGCACGGACATACCTGGCTCAATCCGTCCATTCAATGCCGCAACAATACCTTCCGCTCTAAATTCCAAAGGTACAATATCGGCTAAAATTCCGTAATTTTTAAGCGAAGCTGCTGTTTGTGCTCCTATGGCAGCAATTTTCACATTGCCTAAAGCTCGGCTATCTCGTTTTTTACTATATAAATGGGTAAAGAAATGTTCTACTCCATTTACACTAGTAAAAATCATCCAATTATAGGTAGCAAGCTTATCAATGGCTTTATCCAGTTCTGCATAACTTTCTGGTGGAACCAATTTTATGGATGGTGCTTCAATACATTGCGCACCTAAGTTTTCTAATTGACAAGTTAAAGCACTAGCCTGCTCACGAGCCCTAGTAACAAGTGCTGTTTTACCAAATAACAACCGCTGATCAAACCAAGCCAAGTCTTGACGTAAATTCACTACTTCTCCGACGATAAATATAGCAGGAGGTTTAATACCCTCCCTTGCTACATCAGCAGCTGCTTTGCCTACTGTTGTAACTAGTACCCGTTGCTCAGGTTTCGTACCCCAACGAATGACTGCAGCGGGAGTATCCGCAGAGCGGCCATTTTCTATTAATTTTGTTGTAATATGAGGCAGGTTTTCTACCCCCATTAGAAATACTAAGGTATCTACCGCAGTAGCCAAGTGGGACCACTTAATCGTAGATTCTGCTTTAGTTGGATCTTCATGACCCGTTATGACTGCAAATGAAGTCGCAATACCTCTATGAGTCACAGGAATACCGGCATAAGCAGGTACGGAAATGGCGGAAGTGATACCTGGTACTACTTCAAATGATACTTTATTCTCAACTAAGGTTAATGCCTCTTCCCCGCCCCGTCCAAAAACGAAAGGATCTCCACCTTTTAGCCGTACTACATTTTTACCTTCTTTAGCTTTATCCACAAGTAACTGATTAATGTCTTCCTGACGCATAGTATGATTACTAGAAGCCTTCCCTACATAAATAAGTTCTACATCTGGCCGGGCTGTTGACAAAAGTCGATCATCTGCTAATCGATCATAAACTATGGTATCTGCTTGCTGTATATATTCTAGGGCTTTTACACTGATTAATTTATAATCACCAGGACCTGCCCCTACTAAATAAACCATACCTTGTTTCATATTCTCTCCTCCTGATAGGCTGCATTTAAAACCGTTACTTAATGATTCACATCTAGCTCTTGCAGAATTTCCCGTCCACCTGCATCTAGCATTTCCTGAGCCAACGCTTGACCAAGCTCTTTAGCCTCTGCTGGGGCACCACTAATCGTCTTGCGTATTTGGCGAACACCATCAACAGACAATATAGCAGCCTCTAAGTTTAATACATCCTGATTTACGGTCGCATAGACGCCAATGGGAATTTGGCAACCGCCCTCTACCTCCGATAGATAAGCACGCTCTGCCTCTACAGCTAGGCGAGTCTCTTGGTGATTCAAAAAGGCAAGCATTTCTAAAACTTCCCCATCATCACTACGCGCTTCAATTGCAAGGGCTCCTTGTCCAACTGCCGGCAAACAAATTTCGTTTGATAGAACTTGGGTAATTCGCTCCTGCCAGCCTAATCGTTTTAGACCAGCAACTGCCAATAGAATCGCATCCAAATCTCCCGTATCTAATTTCTTCAATCTCGTATCTAAGTTTCCCCGTAGGTCATGAATCACTAGATCAGGTCGATACTTGAGCAGTTGTGCTTTACGCCTTAAACTAGACGTCCCAACCTTAGCACCCTGTGGCAAATTTTCCACGGTGCCATACTTCGGGCTAATAAAAGCATCACCAGCATCAGCTCGTTCTGTAATAGCGGCCAACAATAAGCCTTCTGGCAATTCCGTCGGCATATCTTTAAGACTATGTACTGCCAAATCAATTTCTCCCCGTAACATGGCAGTCTCCAATTCTTTTGTGAACAACCCTTTCCCGCCAATTTTAGCAAGAGGAACATCCACTATTTTGTCACCCGTAGTTACGATATGGACTAGATTTACTTCTATCCCCGGATATTGATCTCTTAAACAGGCGGCAATATAATTAGCTTGCCATAAAGCCAATTTACTGCTGCGCGTACCGATAACAAGTTTTTTTCTTTTCACGATGTCTGCCCTCTCCTATTGTATCGAGTTTAAATAAATCTAGTATTGCGTCTAAATATAATTGTTCATTCTGGGTACAGGCCCCTTCATTGATACAAACCATAGGGTCCCTTAACATCTTTCGAATAATCATCTTAGACATGTTCTCTACAGCCCTACGTTCCTCTGCCGTAATGTCAGGCAATTTCGTTAAGGCACGTTTTAATTCCCGTTGACGGATTCTTTCCGCTTTATCCGTCAAACGTGCCATAACAGGCCGCAAGGATAAATAGCGAAATTTGATCAGTAATTCTTCTAATTCTTTTTTGATAATATTCTCAGCTAACTCCGCTTCTTGCTCGCGAAGACGCAGATTGGATTCCACAACTGCTTCCAAATCATCAATGTTATATAAACGTACACCGGAAATCGCAGATACCTCAGGCTCCACATCTCGGGGTACAGCAATATCAATAATAATGATAGGACGTCCTTGCCTTTTTGGCATTAAGTGAGCAACATCCCAAGCTCTAATAATGTAATGAGGAGCACCTGTAGAAGTAATAATAATATCCGCTTCCACAGCACTTTTCATAAAATTCTCAAAAGGTACTGCTATACCACGAAATTGACTCGCTAATTCAACAGCCCTCTCATATCTACGGTTCGAAACAAATACAGCTTTAACACCATTTCCTACTAAATGCTTAGCTGTAAGTTCACCCATTTGTCCCGCACCTAATAACAATACATTGGAAGTTGATAAATCGCCAAATACATTTTTTGCTAACTCAACTGCCGCATAACTTACTGATACTGCACTATGAGCAATACGGGTTTCAGTCCGGACTTTCTTTCCTACGGCAATCGCCCTATGAAATAAAGTGTTAAGAACGGTACTTGTAGTACCAACATCCCTTGCTATGGAATAAGCCTTTTTTACCTGACTTAAAATCTGTCCTTCACCAATAATTAAGGAGTCAAGGCTCGATGTTACACGAAATAAATGGTTAATACAATCTTCTTCCGCATAATAAAAGAAGTCTGCGACATCTAAGGGAGTTTCAGAAATTCGTTGCAAAAACTGCTGCATTACTGGAAAGCCATCTTCTGCATCATCCACAACAGCGTACATTTCTGTACGATTACAGGTAGATATTATCACGCATTCGCTGATTTCTTCATATTCATGAAGACGATTCAGAGCCATTTTTATTGTATCTTCAGAAAAAGTAAAACATTCCCGCACATCAACCGATGCGGTTTTATGATTGAGTCCCAGAACAACTAATTGCATTATAAATCTTAGCCTCCGCCTCTTTTATCTTGCCATCTTTCAGCAAGCTAATTACTTCCTGATCTATGGTTCTTCGCCAAACGATTTCTCGTTCCTTTGCTGTTGGCAGTTCTTTTTTTATTTGTTCTCGAACCTTTGCCACCAACTCAAGGTATGTACCATATTCAGGACCATAACGTTCACCTAATTCCTCGCGTAACTTTTTGGCTACTGCCGGGCTTTTCCCCCCGGTAGAGATGGTAAGCAATAAGTCGCCACGAGAAATTTGGGCTGGCACACTAAAATTGCCCAATTCAGGAGCATCTGCCACATTAACAAGAACACCAAGCTCTTTGCCTTCTGCCGCTACCAGCTTATTTACCGAAGGATTATCCGTGGAGCAAATAATAATGAAAAAGCCTTTAACATCTCCCTGCTGATAACCCCGGGCAATATGAGTAATCTCTCTTCTTTCTGCCAAAATGGCCAACCCTTTGGTAATCTCTGGGCTAAGTACAGTAACATCTCCACCTGCAAGCAAAAGTGCAGCTACTTTGCGCTCAGCAACGCTGCCGCCCCCCACAACAATACAAGGTTGGCGACTTATTTGTAAGTTTATCGGATAGAACGGCACATTTTTCACATCCTTCATATTTTAGCATATTTCGCACTAAAAATGTAATAATCCTCTATTCAATTGTAGAAAGTATAACTTTTAATTGCATACTCCTTTTATTTCTTTTTAAGCCCAAAATACGCCTCTACTATTTTTCTGACAACAGGTGCTGCCGCAACAGAACCTTCGCCTCCTTCCTCAACTAGGACCGCGACAGCAATTTCAGGATTTTCTGCTGGCGCATAGCAAGCAAACCAGGAATGAACCGTGCCTGTTCCTGTTTCAGCAGATCCACTTTTACCAGCTACTGTGGTCGTCATTCCTTGAAACACACCGAGTCCAGTACCTTTAGTGGTTACAGCCACTAATCCTTGCTTAAGTAAATCCCATGTTTCAGCTTTTAAATAAATGGTATGAAGGACTTCCGGTTGATAGGTTTCTGCTACTGCACCATCTGCCGTTAATATTTTTTCTACCAGCATTGGTCGATAAATAGTTCCCTTATTTGCTACCGCCATTAATAACATTGCCTGTTGCAATGGTGTTACAAGATAATATCCTTGTCCTATGGCGGCTATTACAGTTTCACCAATATACCATTGTTCATCATAGGTAACCCTTTTCCAATTTTCTGTAGGAACAGTGCCTTCCTCTTCTCCCTGCAGACGAATCCCACTCTTTTTTCCTAACCCAAAGGTCATAGCGTAACTCGCTAAGGAATCAACTCCCATGCGGCGACCTAATTCATAAAAAACAGGGTCACTTGACCAAGCGATTGCATCTACAATATTGAGCTTTCCTAATCCCTTAGTTTGCCATCCAAAGAATTTCCACCCATCAAGTACGTACACGCCCTTATCATCAAATATTTCATCCTTAGTCACATAATTCATATCCAAGGCAGCTGCTGCCGTCACAATTTTAAAAACCGAACCTGGAGGATAAACATTTTGAATGCTTTTGTTCGTAAGAGGATGATAGGGATTATTGATAAGCTTATTCCAATGGGAATTACTGATTCCACTTGCAAATTGATTGGGATCAAATGAAGGATAACTAACCATAGCACGCACTGCTCCTGATTTTACATCCAGAACAATAACACTTCCGCCTTTTGTTGGTTCTCCCCTCTTCTGTCCTTCTTCTATTTGCTGCATTAAGGCGTCCTGGGCTGCCTTTTGTAGGTTTACATCAAGAGTAAGCACTAACCCCTTACCGGCTATTGCTTTTTTATCTCCAATGATCTGTACTTCTTCGCCTGCAGCATTAACTTCAATCTGCAATCCACCATCTATCCCCCGTAATACTTCTTCCCACTCTTGCTCTAAGCCATCCTTACCAATAAAATCTGTTGGTTTATACCCCTGTTCTTTACGTTTTACATATTCTTCTTCATTAATACTGCCAAGATAACCAAATACATGAGCTGCCAATTCCTTGTATACATATTCTCGAATGGGCATCGCTTCAATAATTACCCCTGGCAGATCTTCTTCTCGCTCACGAATCTTTGTCTGAAGCATTGCATCTACATCTCGCTTAACTTGGATAGGAGTATAGGGGAACTCTGATCCAACTTTTAACAACCTTTCGATCTCATCAGGCTGCACATCAATAATATTAGCTAACAGCAATGTAGTATTCCAGTCCTTACTATATTTCGCAGGAATAATAGATATAGCGAAACTAGGCCGATTAGTGACAAGTAAAGCCCCATTATGATCATACATAATACCACGAGGTGCCTGTGCTGTAATTTGATGGATGTGGTTTTCTTCGGCAATTTTTTTATACTGGGGACCATGTAGCAGTTGCATCCAAGCCAAACGTAAAATTAAAAGGGCAATAACAGTAATAACTATCCATGCCATAATATTAATTCTGCGAGACTTCTCTGTAATCCACATTCGATGGTACTCCTTTTTAGCTTCACATTCTTATCTAAATAGTATCTCGCAAATAAAAAAAAATAGCCCCTATGGGCTATTTAAATCCTGATTATTTAGCTGCGTAGTCCTTACCAATTACAACGATTCCATCTGTAGATTTACCTTCATCCTTAGTAATTTGCAGCGTATATTTAAATGGTAATGAGCTTAATTTATTAACCACTGTGCTATTTGTAGAATTGGAGATGACTACTGTATTTTTATACGCGTTAGGCGTACTCGTTACACCCGACACTTCAAAACCTTGACTTCGTAGTACTTCCGCAACTTTGTCACCAGCATCTGCTACACCGCTAGCATTTAATACTTCAACACTAACTTTAGCATTTACACTTTTCATAACAGGTTTACTTACATCCGTGGAAGCTCCAGGTTTATCCGGAGTTTTAGGTTTCTCTGGTGTTGTTGTTTTTTCTGAATTTAAAGTTTTGGTTGTCTTAGGAGTTTCAACCACTTTCATTTCTTTAGGAATTGAGGTTTCATATTCATTTACTTCACGTTGAGTTGTAGCCACATATTTTTCTTCCATGGTTACTCCCAATGTCTGAGCTACATGTCTTCTTAATGACATGACATCAGGTAACCAATAACTTACATCATCAATATAAGCAGGTTTTCCAGGTACCATATCTGTTTTTAATCCACTTTTCGATGCATCATTCAAGGTTTTAGCAAGGGTGAGCATTTCACTTGTCGATAGATCAGTTTTAACCACACTACTCACTTCTTTAATAATTCCAGGAATTTTAGTGATAACAGACGGACTAGCTACTTCCTTCATTAATGCTTTTAAGAACTGATGCTGACGCTCAACCCGGCCAATATCACCTTCTTCATCACGGTAACGTACATATTGAATAGCGGTCTCGCCATCCATGTGTTGTACCCCTTTACGTAAATCAATTACAAAAGCGCCACCACCGACCCCATTATCATCGTAGGGATCTGTATAATACATGCGTTTTTCCACATCAATTGTAACACCGCCGACGGCATCAACAATCTTTTTAAACCCTGCAATATTAATAGTAACATAATGGTCAATTTTAATACCTAACAAACTTTCTACTGCTTGTTGCGTTAATTTGTAACCACCAAAAGCATAAGCATGATTAATTTTATCCCAGCCGTGTCCCGGAATTTTAACCCTAGTATCCCTCGGTATGGAAAGCATGGCGACTTCTTTCGTATTCGTATCAATTGTCACAACAAATAACGTATCCGAACGTCCTCCATCATCACTACGTTCATCAACTCCCATAACCATAATATTGATTTTATTTTGAGGAGTTACAATACTTCCCTTTTCCTTACTTTGCTCAATTCCTCCACTAAACCAATAATAGGACGCGCTGGCTACTGCTACTAATGCTAACAGAATACTTAAGATCGTAACAATACTTTTTCCCTTGCCACTTCTTCGCTCAGCTAATCTTTTTTCCAGTTCTGCCATAATGCGCATCTCCCTTCTATTACCTGCAAGACATGTCACTCTCCAGGTATTAATTTTAAAAACTGCAAATAAAAAATCAATAAACAAGCCTCCGACTTGGGAGGCTTGCTTTTAAGTATAACAAAATGTAACATGAAAGGTCAAGATTTTTGTGCATTGTACCACAATATACCACGGCTTATTTACTTAGTCATAAGTAAATAAAAGAAATTTTTATTGTTTACCTACAACAGTAAAACCTTCATCATCGACAGCTTCTTCTATTTTCTCTAATGTTACTTTACTAGCATCAATCTCTACAGCCAGTGTCTTATTTGGTAAATCTACGACTGCTGAAATTACTCCTGCCAAAGTACTAACAGCCTTCTCTACAGCATTTTTGCAGTGCCCACAGCTCATACCTTCCACTATAAGAATATAATTTTCAACATTCATTACTACGCCCCCTGTTATAATTGAATTACGTATTTCTACAAACTTCGCAAATTATTATTCTTATGTACTATATTATTCTTTTTTATAGATACTTGCAACCCTGTTCATCAGAGTAAATTCTTTAGAAAATAAGGCTTCCAAAGTCACAAACTCTAGTCAAAGTCTCAATTCTTATTTAGACTTTCGAATTTGTTAGCAAAAATACCTGCCGATGGTTCGACAGGTATTTTTACATTACTTAGGAAATTTTGTATCAATCAAAGGCCATACTTCTGGTTGTTCTTGTCCCAAACGCCATAATGCAATTCCAGCTGGGTTATACTTTGCAACAACATCTAACTTAGCCGCTACACTTTTATCATTTTCAAACCAAACTTCATGATCTTTGTACTTATAGTGAGGCGCTTGTGCCGCCTCATCATACTCAATCTTAGCTCCATTTTCTTCCGCCCGTACAATCGCATCTACATAGGTAATCGTCTCTCCTTCCTTGCCAACCCAGTCGTAACCATAAAAGCCTACGCCAATAATGACCTTTTGAGGCCCGCCACAATTATCAATGGCGTATTTAATATTTTTTTCATACCAATCAATTGGCGCAATGGGCCCTGGCTTGGATGTTGACCAATGATTATCATAGGTCATGATTTGTAAAAAATCTGCACTCTTTGCGAGCTCCGGATAATTATAAGCCCCTGAAACATCTTCAGCTACATCAACCTGAGGAAATACAGATATAATCAAAGTCTTATTAATCGCCTTCATTTTTGGATATAACTCTGCCATAAACTTGGTTAAATTATCTCTTTGTGCTGGAGGTAGTAATTCAAAATCAATATTGACACCATCGTATTGCTTCTCTTGTACTAGTTTTACAATATTGTCCGTTACTAGCGTACGAATTGCTGGATCACCTAGCACTTGTTCATTTGATCCTGTTTTATTTGTAATCAACGGATACATTGCCAGGCCTAGGCTCCTAGCAGAATCATAAACAAGTTGGCTATCTTTCGCTTCTAAAGTCCCATTCTTAGTGGCTTTATACCAAAAGGGACCAACTCCAGTCATGCTTTTGGCAAAAGATTTCATACTTGGAAATGACCCTGTTTTATCAGGTGTGCCTGGCCAAGGATTTTCATAATACCCAAGCACCATGCGCGGCGGCATAGCAATTTTCCCTGCTGGGTTCTCTGCTGTACCCGTTGTATCTGGCAAAGGTTTTGGCGCTGGTTTATTACTACAGCCTCCTGAAATTCCGATTACCATAATCACAAAAAGTAACAGCACAATACTTGTTAAAATTTTTGAATAGCGCAATATAGTCACCCTTTCGCAAAACTATACTCAGTGCAGCAAGCATTCATTTTGCTTTTTCTGCCCTTAATCATAGTATTGGCGATGAGGATTTTCTTATACAAAAAATATTAGAACACTAGATGTTCTATTTTTTACTATACAAAGGGCAGTATCAACATAGATACTGCCCTTTGTATAGTCTTTATTCTGTTAATTTTATTTATTCGTCGTAATTTTTTGTATAGGCTACTTGCAATACTTCATTAGGTAACTCATTTTCCCAACGGGCCACAACAACCGCGGCCACACAGTTGCCAATCAAGTTGCAGGCTGTCCGAGCCATATCGAGAATCCGGTCAACGCCAAGGATAATACCAATACCTTCTACAGGTAAACCAAAGGCCGCTGCTGTACCTGCGATAACAATCAGAGACGCACCAGGTACTGCTGCAATACCTTTTGTTGACATCATCAAAGTAACTAACATAACTAGCTGCGTAGAAATCGGAAAGTCAATATTATAAACTTGGGCAATAAATATAACTGCCAACGCACTATATAACGTAGAACCATCTAGATTAAAAGTATACCCGGTAGGCAATACAAAAGTAACAATATGTTTAGGCACACCAAACTTTTCTAACTTCTCCATTGCTATCGGTAATGCTGCTTCGCTAGAAGCTGTGGAGAAAGCAATCAAAATTGGTTCCTTAATTGCTCTTAATAACTGGAAGAAATTCATCCGAATGATGAGAGATGCACAGGCGAGTAGTAAAACTATGAACAATATTAAGGCAAAATACAGCGACCCGATAAGTTTTGCCAAAGGAATCAACATACCCAAACCAAATTTACCAACGGTAAATGAAATTAAAGCAAATACACCAAGAGGAGCTAATTTCATTACATACCAAGTAAATTTGAACATAATCTCCGCAACACTGATCGCAAGGTCAACAACTGGCTTGCCCTTTGCTCCCAAATGAGCGGCTGCTACGCCAAAGAAAGTAGAGAATAAAATGATTTGGAGCATATCGCCACGCCCCATAGCATCAACAACATTAGTAGGTACAATATTAACGAACATATCTACCATACTAATTGTTTTCTTCGCTGCTGCGGCAGCTGTGCTAACATCAGCACCAGTTGCAAGAGCGACACCTACACCAGGTTGGAAAGTATTTGCAACAAGTAAACCAACAAACAAAGCCAATGTAGTTGCAACTTCAAACCAAATAATTGCTTTAGCCCCTAAGCGTCCCAATTTTTTAAAGTCACCAGTTCCGGCAATCCCCATAATTAAAGAACTAAAAATCAGAGGTACAACGATCATCTTAATCATACGAATAAATGCATCACCAACTGGCTTCAATGCTTGTCCATACGTAGGGAAAACATAGCCGAAAACAACACCTAAAACAAGAGCAATAAAAATTTGAGTAGTTAACCCTATACCCTTTTTGTTTTTCTCCAATGTAATTCCTCCCCTTTTTTATCTTAATGTCTCCCGATGGGATACACCCTTTAAAACTACTTTAGTATACCAGCTATAACATGAAAAATCTACCATTTTACTGTTATTTTCTGTATTTTGTACACAATTATTGAAGCTTTTTCTTATATGATTCTATTTCAAAAATAAAACAGAATTTTGCAAATAAAGTAGCCACTTATCTGTTAATAGGTTACAAAGCCAATTATCCCTATTTTTTTACCAAAAAGCCATTACACTTTTTCTTCACTAAGTGGTATAATGCTTGCAACTACATTTCATTCAAGTAGTAAAGGGAGTGTGTTGATATTGAAAAAGGAAACTGTAATAACTGCCATGCCTCCACTTGACGGCTATGCTGTAAAAATGCTTGAGGATGCCTTAGGCAAAGCCCCTAGTAAGGCCATTCGTCTAGAAATCAACAACACGATTTATCAGCTTTCCCGAGAAGGTCACTGGTTTAAATTTTCCCTACTTACTAAAAAACAAACTGTAAAACGATCTACCATATTTCAAACCATTACTGAGATCTACAACCAAGTAATTCATGGACAGGCTTGGCGTATCGCTGAAAGTTTCTAAAAAGTAACTAAACAAATCCCCCTTATAATAAGGGGGATTTTTATTTTTCCTCACTGCCTATTTTTTTACATACATCTAAAAACCGTTTTAGGACTTGCGCCGTCAACCCCCAGATAACATGCTCTTTATATTTATAAAATAATACTTGATACTTCTTGCGAACCCGCCACTCCTGTGAATACCCTGGTACTAAGGCAAAAGGAAAATCTTCTAAGGGTCTAGTACCCATTTCCATATGTCCAATCATAGGATCATAGTTTATAAGATATTCCAAAGGCACAGTAAAGACTTCTGCGACCTCACCTTCATTGGGGGTAATTAAATGCTTGGGAGAAAGGTATCCTACATAGGGATGTAGGCGAACTCCAATGGGACTAAGTATTTCCTCAAGTGAGCCTAAAACCTGTATATCATCCTTAGACAGGGCAAGCTCTTCTTGTGTCTCACGCACAGCTGCAAAGAGGGGATTTTTATCGTTTTTTTCAATGCGACCACCGGGAAAACAGATCTCCCCAGGTTGCCAGGACAATTGGGTGGATCGAACTTCAAAAAGTACGGCAATTTCACCATTGTCCCATACTAAGGGCACCAAAACAGATGCAGAAAAGTACTCATTGTAGCTGCCTTTATTGTCTATAGCAACTGCTAAGGCAGCTGAAAGTTTGTCACAGAATTCTTTCATTACCACATCATTCTCCTAATTCTATTCATGGCGATGTACATGCACATGTTGTAACTGTCCGTGTAAATGCACGTGTTGATCTTGATCAATAATATTAGCGGCTAAAAGTAACTCCTGATTTGCTAAAATAATGGCTGGTTTATCATCGGCCATTATTGTATGCCCATCACCAATTACAACGACTCGCTTTGCTAAGTCTGGGACTAATTCAAGCTGGTGCGTCGCAATAATAATCGTTTTACCAGATTCATTTAACTGACGAAGCATACCTCTCATCCATCGTTGGGTTTTGGGGTCGAGACCATTTGTTGGTTCGTCTAAAATTAATACTTCTGGATTTACAACTAGCACAGCGGCGAAGGCGACTTTTTTCTTTTCTCCTCCACTTAAGTGATGAGGTAATCGATCTTTTAATGAAGTAATACCAATACAATCTAAGATCTCTTCTGCCTGCTTCTTTGCTTTGTCAAAGGAAAGTCCCATGGCCAATGGGCCAAACATAACTTCATCTAATACGCTAGCACAAAAAAGCTGCACATCCGAATTTTGAAAAACAAAACCAATTTTTTGTCGATATGCAGCTGCAAAGTTCTTATCCTGCATCTTGTTTTTTGTAATTTTAGTATTGTAAGCCCAGAACTCTCCTTGGCTCGGAAAGATTAATCCTGCGATTACCTTCTGCAAAGTAGATTTACCACACCCGTTTGGTCCAAGTAACACAATCTGTTCCCCTGCATCAATTTCTAAAGAAACCCCATCTATTGCCGCTTTTTCTCTTTGATAACAATATCTTATATCTTTTAAATTAAATAACAATAGCCCTCAGCTCCTCTCATTGACTTTACACAAGATGTCTTAGTAATCACTTTACAGCATCCCAGATAAAATACATAAGCCCAGAATTACACACAAGAAGCAAAGATCCAGTAAACGAACAGATTTATCTAACCTTTGCTTATTTTCTCCATTATACCCACGAGCAATCATAGCTGCTGACACTTCTCCACTGTATTCTAAGGACATCCGAAAAAATCCACCAACTGCTCCACCAATCCATTCCCATTGGCTCAGTGGCCCTTCTTTACCTACTAAACGACTTTTTCGTCCAAAAATAAAATCACTTAGCAACAATAGAAATAAGAATAAATAACGATACGTTAAATCAAGCACCATTACAAACACACTAGGTACACCTAATTTACTTAAAGACTTGGTTAGAATATTCCATTGTGTAGTTTTCACAAGAGCGACCATTATTGCTAAAGATGTCGCAGTTCGCATAAATACAAAACTGGCCGCTCTTACCCCCTGCTTAGTTATTATCATTTTCTCTGGCAAAGAAAATCCGCCTATATGCCAATACCACGAATGATAAATAACCAGCAATTCATCTCCAGGTGTTATCCAACTGCTTATTGCTGGCAACATCATAATACCAGAAAAAATAAAAGCGGGTATCCATACCCGCTTTATATAATCAAGTATATTAATACCAGACATTAATAGTATAGCTAAGGTAAAAAGATGAATGCCTGCTAAGAATAAAAAATTATGGGATATGGCAACTAAAATAAGCAATGCAGTGCACCCAATAATTTTAATAATTGGATGAATTCTTTGCAACAATCTAGAACGATTAGCAACGACATCTTGATACATATCTTCAGCCATTACCTGGCCAATATTATCTAGAGTTTTTTCTAGATAATCCCCCCTATGCCAAGAAGACTGTACAATTGGCAGCTTAGCGTACGAGGTAGCTGTTAACCAACTGGGCAATTTATTTTTATTCACAGTATTTCATACTCCACCTTCCGAATAAGCTAAGGCTTAGTTTCCGGTTGCTTTTTATCTGATTCTAATGGTAATTCAATCTTGCCCTCAAGACCAGGGGTAACAATAATTTTCCCCTCCATAGTTACAATTACAGCCTCATTACCAGGAAACTGTTTTAATATTTCTAGTCCTTTCTCAACACCTAATACAAAAATAGGTTTACTCAATATATCACCATAGGTTGAGCTATTATTGACCATGGTCACGCTAGCGACCTCCCTAGGTTGCCATCCAGTCCGAGGATTAAGAATATGAGAGTATCTTATGCCGCTTTTTATAATAAATCTCTGATAATCACCAGAGGTCTCCATTGTATCCCAATCCGTTAAGGCTAACTTTGCACTAATTCCTTCTGTCTCTCGAGGGTTTTGTATACCAATTCTCCATGGTTTGCCATCAGGCTTATTGCCGATTACTCGTACATCTCCTCCAGCATTCACCAACGCAGATGTAATTCCTTTTGCCTTCAATACTTCAATTGCCTTATCTGTTGCATACCCTTTAGCAATTCCGCCCAAATCCAGCATCATACCTTCTTTAGGCAAATATACAGTATTTTCAATGGTATCCACCTCTACCAAATGATAATTCACCAAAGGCAACACTGCTTCAATTTCAGCCTGACTTGGAACGAATTCCCCTTTATGACCGATACCCCATAACTTAGTTAATGGGCCAATTGTCATATCAAAGGAGTCTGCTAGTTTATCAGATACCTCTTGAGAAAACTTTATAATATAAACTAAATCTGGATCAACAGTTACTTTAGCTTTGCCGGCCATTTGATTAATCTTTGATACTTGACTATTCTCATCAAAATTATTTGTAATCGTATGTAATCGTTGAAATTCCGCAAATGCTGCCTTAACTGCTTCCTCTGCCCCTGGGCCATATGCTGTAATTTCCACAATAGTATCCATAAGAAATTGGGTTTCCTTATATGGTTGTGCAGCCGATACATTATGATTCCGTAAATATCCGAAAACTAGTAAACTAATCATAACAAGTATTGTTAATACTATTGATAATTTCTTTTTCATGTAAGCCCCTTCCTGCTCCTTACTATAGCCTATGCCTTAATTAATGCTGTTTATTGCCGCCCAAATTTGCTCATTAGTTCCACTAAGTATTCGTCACTTTAATCCCCGTAAAATATGAAATTCCATATTCAGTAGACAATCACAACTATAATATCTATTATTTCATAAGACAATTACATCTAGTCTCATTATTAACTAGAATCGCTAGAAACTATATATTTCGTTATTTTCATACCTAAAACCTTTATTATTCCCTAATTTCTTCTTTGAAATTTATAGTGCTTATTACCTTTATTCAGCCATTATATCTTAATATAAAGTTCGGACTAAGCGCCAGCTTCATGTTATTATAAGGGGAGGTTAAATGCTAATGGCGAAGCGTTAATAATATGAAGCTGGCGCGACCAACAATACCAACACAATATTCATTTGCCAATAAAAAAAGCACTCACAAAAGTGAGTGCTTTTCCATATAACCAGCAACTACCTATCCTCCCAGGCCGTTTCCAACCAAGTACTTTCGGCGTATAAGGGCTTAACTACTGTGTTCGGTATGGGAACAGGTGGAACCCCTTAGCTATCGCCACTGGATTTTAGAAGTACATATTTTCATATGTTCCTTCAAAACTTCACAGAAGAAAGACTGCATGTTAGTCGTTAGTAGCTGCGCTACTAACTAAATTAAGTCAAGCCCTCGTCCTATTAGTACCAGTCAGCTGAATCCATTGCTGGACTTACACACCTGGCCTATCAACCTTGTCATCTACAAGGGGACTTACTAGCTTACGCTATGAGAGACCTCATCTTAAGGCTGGTTTCACGCTTAGATGCTTTCAGCGTTTATCCTTTCCGAACGTAGCTACCCAGCTGTACCCCTGGCGGGATAACTGGTACACCATTGGTTCGTCCACTCCGGTCCTCTCGTACTAGGAGCAGTTCCCTTCAAGTCTCTTGCGCCCGCGATGGATAGGGACCGAACTGTCTCACGACGTTCTGAACCCAGCTCACGTACCACTTTAATGGGCGAACAGCCCAACCCTTGGGACCTACTACAGCCCCAGGATGTGATGAGCCGACATCGAGGTGCCAAACCTCCCCGTCGATATGGACTCTTGGGAGAGATTAGCCTGTTATCCCCAGGGTAGCTTTTATCCGTTGAGCGATGGCCCTTCCACGCGGTACCACCGGATCACTAAGTCCGACTTTCGTCCCTGCTCGACCTGTACGTCTCGCAGTCAAGCTCCCTTCTGCCTTTGCACTCTTCGCGCGATTTCTGGCCGCGCTGAGGGAACCTTTGAGCGCCTCCGTTACATTTTCGGAGGCGACCGCCCCAGTCAAACTGCCCACCTGACACTGTCCTTAATGTCGTTACTATTAAAGTTAGAATTCCAGTAAATAAAGGGTGGTATCCCAACAATGACTCCATACATACTAGCGTACATATCTCGCAGTCTCCCACCTATCCTGTACATCATTTACCAAAATTCAATGTCAGGCTACAGTAAAGCTCCATGGGGTCTTTCTGTCCAGTCGCGGGTAACCTGCATCTTCACAGGTATTTCAATTTCACCGGGTCCCTCGTTGAGACAGTGCCCAAGTCGTTACACCTTTCGTGCGGGTCGGAACTTACCCGACAAGGAATTTCGCTACCTTAGGACCGTTATAGTTACGGCCGCCGTTTACTGGGGCTTCAGTTCACACCTTCGAATTGCTTCTAAGCACTCCCCTTAACCTTCCAGCACCGGGCAGGTGTCAGCACCTATACGTCAGCTTTCGCTTTAGCAGGCACCTGTGTTTGTGGTAAACAGTCGCTTGGGCCTCTTTTCTGCGACCCTCTTTAGCTCATACCGCAAGGGTAATCACCTAAAAGGGCTCCCCTTCTCCCGAAGTTACGGGGACATTTTGCCGAGTTCCTTAACGAGGGTTTTCCCGCGCACCTTAGGATTCTCTCCCCGCCTACCTGTGTCGGTTTGCGGTACGGGCACCCACAGCCTCGCTAGAAGCTTTTCTTGACAGTGTGGGATCAGTAAGTTCATCGCTATCGCTAGCAACTCCCCGTCACTCCTCAGGCTATACGTTTAGCGGATTTGCCTACTAAACACCCTACAAGCTTAGACGCATTTCTTCCATTCATGCGATTACTTACCCTTCTGTGTCACTCCATCACTCAAACGGATGTGGGTGGTACTGGAATGTTTGCCAGTTGTCCATCGCCTACGCATTTACGCCTCGGCTTAGGCCCCGACTTACCCTGAGACGACGAGCGTTGCTCAGGAAACCTTAGGCTTTCGGTGGACAAGATTCTCACTTGTCTTTTCGCTACTCATACCGGCATTCTCACTTCTATATACTCCACAGCTCCTTACGGTACTGCTTCAAAGCGTATAGAACGCTCCCCTACCACTTGTAACAAAGTTACAAATCCATAGCTTCGGTTCCGTACTTTAGCCCCGGACATCTTCGGCGCAAAACCTCTCGACCAGTGAGCTATTACGCACTCTTTAAATGGTGGCTGCTTCTAAGCCAACATCCTGGTTGTTTCTGAAGTTCCACATCCTTTGCCACTTAGTACGGCATTTGGGACCTTAGCTGATGGTCTGGGCTGTTTCCCTCTTGACTACGGGTCTTATCACTCGCAGTCTGACTCCCAAGGTCCGAGTACAGCCATTCGCAGTTTGACAGAGTTCGGTAACCTATAAGGCCCCTAGCCCAATCAGAGCTCTACCGTCTGTACTTATTTCTTGAGGCTAGCCCTAAAGCTATTTCGGGGAGAACCAGCTATCTCCGCGTTCGATTGGCATTTCACCCCTATCCACAACTCATCTCAAAACTTTTCAACGTTCACGAGTTCGGTCCTCCACGCAATTTTACCTGCGCTTCAACCTGGCCATGGATAGATCACTGCGGTTTCGGGTCTACAACAACTAACTATTCGCCCTATTAAGACTCGCTTTCGCTGCGGCTCCACATCTTCTGCTTAACCTCGCTAGTTACTGTAACTCGCCGGTTCATTCTTCAATAGGCACGCTGTTGACCACATAAGGGTCTTCAACTGCTTGTAGACATACGGTTTCAGGTTCTTTTTCACTCCCCTCCCGGGGTGCTTTTCACCTTTCCCTCACGGTACTATACGCTATCGGTCGCCAAGGAGTATTTTGCCTTGGAGGGTGGTCCCCCCTGCTTCCCACAAGGTTTCACGTGTCTCGTGGTACTCTGGAACTCGGCCATCTTGCTCTGCTTTTCGTCTACGGGACTGTTACCCCCTATGGTCTACCTTTCCAGGTAGTTCGACTAAGCCTGACTCGAATTATGCCGGTCCTCAACCCCGAATCAGTAAACTGACTCGGTTTGGGCTCTTCCCCGTTCGCTCGCCGCTACTTAGGGAATCTCACTTGATTACTTTTCCTCTGGGTACTTAGATGTTTCAGTTCCCCAGGTGCCCTCCTCATACTCTCAGGTATGGGTAACAGTGCATTACCACTGTTGGGTTTCCCCATTCGGAAATCTAGGGATCAAAACCTGCTTGCGATTCCCCCTAGCTTATCGGAGCTTACCCCGTCCTTCATCGGCTCTTGGCGCCAAGGCATCCACCGTATGCCCTTATTAGCTTGACTTATGTCTTGCTAATCGACTGCTCATAAATGAACAATCATTAGTGGTGTACAATCCCAAAGGATCATACGTTTTTTAAAAAATCCTAACATGCTCGGTAATCACCCTAATATTGCTATTAGAATTATTACTTTGCTTTCTTCTGTGCAGTTTTCAAAGAACATATAAGGTACTACATTTCCTATCACTACAATTTCTTGTAGCAACAAGGACGTATTCCCTCAAAACTAAGCAATGTAAGTAGATGAACAACCAGATGTGTCGACCTTGGATTAGAACCATGTATTTCAATGATTCAAATCTCCATAGAAAGGAGGTGATCCAGCCGCACCTTCCGATACGGCTACCTTGTTACGACTTCACCCCAATCACTGATCTCACCTTCGACGGCTGGTTCCATTGCTGGTTACCTCACCGGCTTCGGGTGCTCTCAACTTTCGTGGTGTGACGGGCGGTGTGTACAAGGCCCGGGAACGTATTCACCGCAGCATGCTGATCTGCGATTACTAGCGATTCCGACTTCATGCAGGCGAGTTGCAGCCTGCAATCCGAACTGAGAGCTTGTTTTTGGGTTTGGCTTCACCTCGCGGCTTCGCTACCCTCTATTAAAGCCCATTGTAGTACGTGTGTAGCCCAAGACATAAGGGGCATGATGACTTGACGTCATCCCCACCTTCCTCCGTGTTATCCACGGCAGTCTCCCATGAGTTCCCGCCATTACGCGCTGGCAACATAGGATAAGGGTTGCGCTCGTTGCGGGACTTAACCCAACATCTCACGACACGAGCTGACGACAGCCATGCACCACCTGTCTATCTGTCTCCCGAAGGAGAACTTCCTATCTCTAGGAGCATCAGACGATGTCAAGCCTTGGTAAGGTTCTTCGCGTTGCGTCGAATTAAACCACATACTCCACCGCTTGTGCGGGCCCCCGTCAATTCCTTTGAGTTTCAACCTTGCGGCCGTACTCCCCAGGCGGGGTACTTATTGCGTTAACTCCGGCACTGGAGGGGTCGATACCCCCAACACCTAGTACCCATCGTTTACGGCCAGGATTACCGGGGTATCTAATCCCGTTCACTACCCTGGCTTTCGCGCCTCAGTGTCAGACACAGTCCAGAAAGTCGCCTTCGCCACTGGTGTTCCTCCTAATATCTACGCATTTCACCGCTACACTAGGAATTCCACTTTCCTCTCCTGCACTCAAGAATAACAGTATCCAAATGCTTCACGGGGTTGAGCCCCGAACTTTAACATCAGACTTATTATCCCACCTGCGCGCGCTTTACGCCCAATAATTCCGGACAACGCTTGCCACCTACGTATTACCGCGGCTGCTGGCACGTAGTTAGCCGTGGCTTTCTTGTCAGGTACCGTCATTACAACACATTATTCACATATCGCACATTCGTCCCTGAAAACAGAGTTTTACGATCCGAAAACCTTCTTCACTCACGCGGCGTTGCTCCGTCAGACTTTCGTCCATTGCGGAAGATTCCCCACTGCTGCCTCCCGTAGGAGTCTGGGCCGTGTCTCAGTCCCAGTGTGGCCGTTCATCCTCTCAGACCGGCTACTGATCGTCGCCTTGGTGAGCCATTACCTCACCAACTAGCTAATCAGACGCAGACCCATCTTCTAGTGGTAGCTTATAAATAGAGGCCACCTTTAGTATCTTAAATATGCATCTAAAATACAACATTCGGTATTAGCACCACTTTCGCAGTGTTGTCCCCATCTAGAAGGTAGGTTGTCTACGCGTTACTCACCCGTTCGCCACTAAGATTCCATTGCTGAAATCTCCGTTCGACTTGCATGTGTTAGGCACGCCGCCAGCGTTCGTCCTGAGCCAGGATCAAACTCTCCAATAAATTATATTAGAGAACCTTGATGGCTCTTTAAAAAACTAGTTTTGTTAATCTCACCGAAGTGGACTAACTTTGTTTTGTACTCAAACGAGTACCGCACATCTGGCTTATTTTAATCTTACTTACATTGTTTAGTTTTCAAGGAACACATGGTCGCTTTCGCAACCGGAATATTAGTATAACACAGTTTTATTCACCATGTCAACATAATTCTTTTAGTACTTATTGCCAGCCTCGCTGACAACTTACTTAGTATAACATCAAGTCACACGTTATGTCAAGTACTATTTAGAGAAAATAATAGAGCACTCACTAAGAATGAGTGCTCTAACCGGCAACTACCTATCCTCCCAGGCCGTTTCCAACCAAGTACTTTCGGCGTATAAGGGCTTAACTACTGTGTTCGGTATGGGAACAGGTGGAACCCCTTAGCTATCGTCACCGGATTAAAGTTTTTAAAGAAGTACATATTTTCATATGTTCCTTCAAAACTTCACAGAAGAAAGACTGCATGTTAGTCGTTAGTAGCTACGCTACTAACTAAATTAAGTCAAGCCCTCGTCCTATTAGTACCAGTCAGCTGAATCCATTGCTGGACTTACACACCTGGCCTATCAACCTTGTCATCTACAAGGGGACTTACTAGCTTACGCTATGAGAGACCTCATCTTAAGGCTGGTTTCACGCTTAGATGCTTTCAGCGTTTATCCTTTCCGAACGTAGCTACCCAGCTGTACCCCTGGCGGGATAACTGGTACACCATTGGTTCGTCCACTCCGGTCCTCTCGTACTAGGAGCAGTTCCCTTCAAGTCTCTTGCGCCCGCGATGGATAGGGACCGAACTGTCTCACGACGTTCTGAACCCAGCTCACGTACCACTTTAATGGGCGAACAGCCCAACCCTTGGGACCTACTACAGCCCCAGGATGTGATGAGCCGACATCGAGGTGCCAAACCTCCCCGTCGATATGGACTCTTGGGAGAGATTAGCCTGTTATCCCCAGGGTAGCTTTTATCCGTTGAGCGATGGCCCTTCCACGCGGTACCACCGGATCACTAAGTCCGACTTTCGTCCCTGCTCGACCTGTACGTCTCGCAGTCAAGCTCCCTTCTGCCTTTGCACTCTTCGCGCGATTTCTGGCCGCGCTGAGGGAACCTTTGAGCGCCTCCGTTACATTTTCGGAGGCGACCGCCCCAGTCAAACTGCCCACCTGACACTGTCCTTAATGTCGTTACTATTAAAGTTAGAATTCCAGTAAATAAAGGGTGGTATCCCAACAATGACTCCATACATACTAGCGTACATATCTCGCAGTCTCCCACCTATCCTGTACATCATTTACCAAAATTCAATGTCAGGCTACAGTAAAGCTCCATGGGGTCTTTCTGTCCAGTCGCGGGTAACCTGCATCTTCACAGGTATTTCAATTTCACCGGGTCCCTCGTTGAGACAGTGCCCAAGTCGTTACACCTTTCGTGCGGGTCGGAACTTACCCGACAAGGAATTTCGCTACCTTAGGACCGTTATAGTTACGGCCGCCGTTTACTGGGGCTTCAGTTCACACCTTCGAATTGCTTCTAAGCACTCCCCTTAACCTTCCAGCACCGGGCAGGTGTCAGCACCTATACGTCAGCTTTCGCTTTAGCAGGCACCTGTGTTTGTGGTAAACAGTCGCTTGGGCCTCTTTTCTGCGACCCTCTTTAGCTCATACCGCAAGGGTAATCACCTAAAAGGGCTCCCCTTCTCCCGAAGTTACGGGGACATTTTGCCGAGTTCCTTAACGAGGGTTTTCCCGCGCACCTTAGGATTCTCTCCCCGCCTACCTGTGTCGGTTTGCGGTACGGGCACCCACAGCCTCGCTAGAAGCTTTTCTTGACAGTGTGGGATCAGTAAGTTCATCGCTATCGCTAGCAACTCCCCGTCACTCCTCAGGCTATACGTTTAGCGGATTTGCCTACTAAACACCCTACAAGCTTAGACGCATTTCTTCCATTCATGCGATTACTTACCCTTCTGTGTCACTCCATCACTCAAACGGATGTGGGTGGTACTGGAATGTTTGCCAGTTGTCCATCGCCTACGCATTTACGCCTCGGCTTAGGCCCCGACTTACCCTGAGACGACGAGCGTTGCTCAGGAAACCTTAGGCTTTCGGTGGACAAGATTCTCACTTGTCTTTTCGCTACTCATACCGGCATTCTCACTTCTATATACTCCACAGCTCCTTACGGTACTGCTTCAAAGCGTATAGAACGCTCCCCTACCACTTGTACCAAAGGTACAAATCCATAGCTTCGGTTCCGTACTTTAGCCCCGGACATCTTCGGCGCAAAACCTCTCGACCAGTGAGCTATTACGCACTCTTTAAATGGTGGCTGCTTCTAAGCCAACATCCTGGTTGTTTCTGAAGTTCCACATCCTTTGCCACTTAGTACGGCATTTGGGACCTTAGCTGATGGTCTGGGCTGTTTCCCTCTTGACTACGGGTCTTATCACTCGCAGTCTGACTCCCAAGGTCCGAGTACAGCCATTCGCAGTTTGACAGAGTTCGGTAACCTATAAGGCCCCTAGCCCAATCAGAGCTCTACCGTCTGTACTTATTTCTTGAGGCTAGCCCTAAAGCTATTTCGGGGAGAACCAGCTATCTCCGCGTTCGATTGGCATTTCACCCCTATCCACAACTCATCTCAAAACTTTTCAACGTTCACGAGTTCGGTCCTCCACGCAATTTTACCTGCGCTTCAACCTGGCCATGGATAGATCACTGCGGTTTCGGGTCTACAACAACTAACTATTCGCCCTATTAAGACTCGCTTTCGCTGCGGCTCCACATCTTCTGCTTAACCTCGCTAGTTACTGTAACTCGCCGGTTCATTCTTCAATAGGCACGCTGTTGACCACATAAGGGTCTTCAACTGCTTGTAGACATACGGTTTCAGGTTCTTTTTCACTCCCCTCCCGGGGTGCTTTTCACCTTTCCCTCACGGTACTATACGCTATCGGTCGCCAAGGAGTATTTTGCCTTGGAGGGTGGTCCCCCCTGCTTCCCACAAGGTTTCACGTGTCTCGTGGTACTCTGGAACTCGGCCATCTTGCTCTGCTTTTCGCCTACGGGACTGTTACCCCCTATGGTCTACCTTTCCAGGTAGTTCGACTAAGCCTGACTCGAATTATGCCGGTCCTCAACCCCGAATCAGTAAACTGACTCGGTTTGGGCTCTTCCCCGTTCGCTCGCCGCTACTTAGGGAATCTCACTTGATTACTTTTCCTCTGGGTACTTAGATGTTTCAGTTCCCCAGGTGCCCTCCTCATACTCTCAGGTATGGGTAACAGTGCATTACCACTGTTGGGTTTCCCCATTCGGAGATTCATGGATCAAAGCCTGCTTGCGACTCCCCATGACTTTTCGCAGCTTACCGCGTCCTTCATCGGCTCTTGGCGCCAAGGCATCCACCGTATGCCCTTATTAGCTTGACTTATGTCTCACTAACAGTCGGCTGTCAATAAACAGTCATCTGCGTTGTCGCTTCTGCGGGCATTCCATTCGACGTACAGTCGTACGACTCATTTCATGTCCTCGTCGCTCCTAGCATCTAACTATTTCTTGCCAACCTTTGGTTGGTGGTATATTCAATAACGAATATACATGTTTCAAAAAAAATCCTAACATGCTCGGTAATCACCCTAATATTGCTATTAGAATTATTACTTTGCTTTCTTCTGTGCAGTTTTCAAAGAACATAAAAGTAGATGGTGGAGAATAACGGGATCGAACCGTTGACCCCCTGCGTGCAAGGCAGGTGCTCTCCCAGCTGAGCTAATTCCCCATGTTAAAATCCATTTTTCGTTTAAAAAAATCCGAGTTACCTCGAATCAAAACAACAAAATAATGGTGGGCCTAAATGGACTCGAACCATTGACCTCACGCTTATCAGGCGTGCGCTCTAACCAGCTGAGCTATAGGGCCATTTGAGGTATTCCCTCAAAACTAAGCAATGTAAGTAGATGAACAACCAGATGTGTCGACCTTGGATTAGAACCATGTATTTCAATGATTCAAATCTCCATAGAAAGGAGGTGATCCAGCCGCACCTTCGATACGGCTACCTTGTTACGACTTCACCCCAATCACTGATCTCACCTTCGACGGCTGGTTTCCATTGCTGGTTACCTCACCGGCTTCGGGTGCTCTCAACTTTCGTGGTGTGACGGGCGGTGTGTACAAGGCCCGGGAACGTATTCACCGCAGCATGCTGATCTGCGATTACTAGCGATTCCGACTTCATGCAGGCGAGTTGCAGCCTGCAATCCGAACTGAGAGCTTGTTTTTGGGTTTGGCTTCACCTCGCGGCTCGCTACCCTCTATTAAAGCCCATTGTAGTACGTGTGTAGCCCAAGACATAAGGGGCATGATGACTTGACGTCATCCCCACCTTCCTCCGTGTTATCCACGGCAGTCTCCCATGAGTTCCCACATTACGTGCTGGCAACATAGGATAAGGGTTGCGCTCGTTGCGGGACTTAACCCAACATCTCACGACACGAGCTGACGACAGCCATGCACCACCTGTCTATCTGTCTCCCGAAGGAGAACTCTCTATCTCTAGAGTCATCAGACGATGTCAAGCCTTGGTAAGGTTCTTCGCGTTGCGTCGAATTAAACCACATACTCCCACCGCTTGTGCGGGCCCCGTCAATTCCTTTGAGTTTCAACCTTGCGGCCGTACTCCCCAGGCGGGGTACTTATTGCGTTAACTCCGGCACTGGAGGGGTCGATACCCCCAACACCTAGTACCCATCGTTTACGGCCAGGATTACCGGGGTATCTAATCCCGTTCACTACCCTGGCTTTCGCGCCTCAGTGTCAGACACAGTCCAGAAAGTCGCCTTCGCCACTGGTGTTCCTCCTAATATCTACGCATTTCACCGCTACACTAGGAATTCACTTTCCTCTCCTGCACTCAAGAATAACAGTATCCAAATGCTTCACGGGGTTGAGCCCCGAACTTTAACATCAGACTTATTATCCCACCTGCGCGCGCTTTACGCCCAATAATTCCGGACAACGCTTGCCACCTACGTATTACCGCGCTGCTGGCACGTAGTTAGCCGTGGCTTTCTTGTCAGGTACCGTCATTACAACACATTATTCACATATCGCACATTCGTCCCTGAAAACAGAGTTTTACGATCCGAAAACCTTCTTCACTCACGCGGCGTTGCTCCGTCAGACTTTCGTCCATTGCGGAAGATTCCCCACTGCTGCCTCCCGTAGGAGTCTGGGCCGTGTCTCAGCCCAGTGTGGCCGTTCATCCTCTCAGACCGGCTACTGATCGTCGCCTTGGTGAGCCATTACCTCACCAACTAGCTAATCAGACGCAGACCCATCTTCTAGTGGTAGCTTATAAATAGAGGCCACCTTTAGTATCTTAAATATGCATCTAAAATACAACATTCGGTATTAGCACCACTTTCGCAGTGTTGTTCCCATCTAGAAGGTAGGTTGTCTACGCGTTACTCACCGTTCGCCACTAAGATTCCATTGCTGAAATCTCCGTTCGACTTGCATGTGTTAGGCACGCCGCCAGCGTTCGTCCTGAGCCAGGATCAAACTCTCCAATAA